>JALZVK010000385.1 GCA_023301005.1 Saprospiraceae bacterium
AAGGTGATTAATCACCTTGTTCAGTTTTCTCTTTTCTTTCAAAAAAATGGTCTCTTTTCTCTCTTCTTCAAATCAATAATTCACTCTAATTAATTTCATCTTACTTCTAATTATACTTGGAACAACTAACTCATTTGAAGCGACTTGCAAACCATGAGCAAATCTGAGTTGGATTTTTTTATTATCAGTATTCAAAACGCTATTCCGTTTTACATCACCATTGCCAGTAACAACATATTCACTAACTGTATTTTCGACCTTCACTTCATCGTTATAAATAAAGCGAAGACTCGAAGGTGTTTTTAATAAAAAATAAGAAGAAAACATTGCTTCGTCATCTTGAGAAAATTGTTTTTTATGCAATACATTTTTCCAATGTAACTTTCCATCAGGATGAAGAGAAACAACCAACACTTCATCAAAATAATAATCAGTAAAAGAACGACCACCTGTAAAACCTACAGCGGGTCCACCTCCTGTTCCTCCTCGCTCTAACTGTCTATTTCGTTCTATTATTAACAATACTCCTCCGTCATGTCGATGAACTACTTCTTGCACATCTACATCTGCTATTCCTTTTTTCACATCTGCCTTTTTTCCCATTATATTTGTCAAAATTTTTTCATCGAATGGTTCAAAAACTATTTGATGATTTTCATGATCATCAGGCGGGATGCTCAAAAAATAATAACCATTTGCACGGCCTCTATTTTTTTCAGAATACAATCCTCCTGCCATTAAAAGATCATTTTTATTATCATAAGAAAAAAGTACATCATAAGTAAGGTTACCTTTCATATGTACTTCAAAAAACGAATACGCATTATCCGAGGTAACTTGATGTATTTGAAAATGATGCTTATCCTTTTTAGCTTTCTTATTATCCTTTTTTAAAATCATATAAAGGTCTCCATGATTCGTAATTAAAACTTGCTCATACTTTTCGTAGTAGAGCATATCTTCAGGTTCGACTGTCCTTTCCCACAAGACTTTTTGATTTTCTAAATTAAAAGCAATCGCTTTCATTTTTTTCTGTTCTTCAATTTCATAAATCAAAACCGTCTTTTTGTCTTCCGAACGAATAACTTGAAAACTTGGTGTCAGTACTTGGTTATCATATTTTTTTATGACTGTGGTATCCATAAGATTAGCAGCGGGACTAAACCTACTGAGCATGATATGCAGTTTTCGTTTTATTCTACATGTATAGATAACAGAGAAATTATCTTTATTAGCAATAATACCTAATACACTTGTTCGACGTTTCTCTAATTCTATTTCCTTATCCCAAGATGATTTTAAATCTTTATCAAAAGCTTTAATTTCAAACTCAGCTCCCTTATTGTGAAAAACTAAATATTGATTTTTTAATTTTCCTATAAAATCATATTCATCATCAACCCTTACATTGATTCCATCAGAAATAGTTATAGTTTGGGAAACACCATACCAACTTAAAAACAGGAAGAGTATTGTTATAAATTTTTTCATAAGCGATGTATTGAATTTTTATTTAAGTAGTTAGACTAAAGAAACCGTGTATTTATAAGGATAAGATTTTTTTGATAGTTTTCTTTAAAAAATCATTGCATACTCTGGGTATGGAATTATTTTTTAAAGGAAAACCTGCCTGCCGGCAGGCAGGTAGCGGAAAAAGATATTCTTATAAAATACGATTTCTTTTGTCTAACTACTTATCACGAAGAGATTTTGCTAATGCATTTAAATCAATTCGTTCTTCTTTGATTTCTAAAGTATCGGCAGTTTCCTTTAGCATTTTTACTACATCTTCTGTTTTGTCATTATTAGTAACGACTCCATACAAACTCAAAATTCTTTCCCCACACATAAAAGAGATATAATGTTCTTCTTGAACTGTTCTAGGTTTTTGTTCTTCCGCTTTACTACTAGGAGAAACAAAATGCCAATGCAAATATTTTTTTCCAGAAGGTGTAGTGCCTTCTTTTATTTTTGTCTCAATTTTAAAATCAGTCACCTTACTAATAGTTTCCGATTCTTGAATAACATATTCTTCTAACCATTCTTTTTCAGATATTGTTGTTGATCTTTTGTCAAAATATCTTTTTGAATCTTGATTAAACATTTGCAAAAGACGACCATCGACGACATAAGTGATTTCACCTGCTGCTCGTGTACGAACTTTGTCGCCTACAATTTTTACAATAAAAAAATCATTCATCTCATTAAAGACTTCCATGAAGCCTTGTCCTGAATAAATTCTTCCACTTTGATAATCTTTCGATTCTATCAGTTTTCCAAAATCATGTTTTTCTTCTTTAAGCAACATTCCCTTTCTATCCCATACGAATGATTTTCCATCTTCTTTTCCTTCTCTAAAATTCCCTTCAAAAAACTTCTGCCCATTAGTAAACCATTCTATGGAACTTCCCTCTTTTAATCCATTCTTAAAATTAGTTTCTAATTTTATTTCACCACTCTCAAACCAATTTTGAACAAGACCTTGAGCTAGACCATTTTCATAATTGATAACTTGATCTAATTTTCTATTCGTAAACCACCATTGGTGTTTACCTTCTTCTTTTCCATTTTTAAATGTTCCCTCTGATTTTTTCCCTTCATCTTTGTACCACTCTGTAACAACTCCATCTACTTTTCCATTTACATAATTGAGTTGTGTTTTTTTCTTACCTATCTGATACCATTGAGTTTCTCTTCCATGAGGAGCTCCATTTGAATATTGAACTTCTGAAATTTTCTTTCCATTCTTTGCCCACTCTTTAGATATTCCAGTTATTTTTCCATTCTTAATAGGAATCTCCATCTTCTTTTTTCCGTCAGGAAATTTATCAAAAGCTATTCCTGTATATGGCTTGATCGTATTAGGTTGATAGAACAAACCTTTGATAACGTCCAATTCGTAAAAATAGATTCGTTTTTTTTGTTGAGCATTGAGTTGAAAAGCACTAAAAGTAATAAAGATGAACAGTAACCATTTTTGCATTAGTAACGATGTTTATTTTTTATAATGATGAGTAACGGTCAAACAATAATTTCCCGATTTATAGGAGAATATTATTTGATCGTTCGTAAATAGGACGTTAGGTTCGACAATAAAACGAATTTTTTTCTTTTTTTAATATAAACATCTAATTTCACCGACGAATATTTGATACCTTTTGGTTGTCTAAAAATTTATCTAAAAATAAAAATAATGAGTAAGAAACAGTTAATCGAATGTGTCCCTAATTTTAGTGAAGGAGTTGACATGAATATCATCAAAGAAATCACAGATGAAATAGAAAGTGTAGAAGGTGTTAAATTATTAGATGTTGACCCTGGAAAAGCAACTAATAGAACGGTGGTCACTTTTGTAGGAGAACCTAAACCTGTCATTGAAGCAGCTTATTTAGCTATAAAAAAAGCGAGTGAAATAATTGATATGAGTAAACATACTGGAGAGCATCCTCGAATGGGTGCAACTGATGTATGTCCGCTTATTCCTATTGCAAATATCACAATGGATGAAGTCGTGAAATATGCTCATCAACTTGCAGAACGTGCTGGACAAAATTTAGGCATTCCTTTCTATATGTATGAAACTGCTGCTACAAAAAAAGATAGAAGAAATTTAGCAACTATACGAGCAGGAGAATATGAAGCACTTCCTGAAAAATTAAAAAAGCCAGAATGGAAACCTGATTATGGTCCAGCTCAATTCAATCCAAGAGCAGGAGCTACGGTCATTGGAGCTAGAGATTTCTTGATTGCTTATAATGTAAATTTAAATACGACTTCTGTTCGTCGAGCTAATTCTGTTGCTTTTGATATTAGAGAAAAAGGTCGACTAAAAAGAAAAGATAATAAATTAACTGGCGCTGTTATCAATGATAAAAAAGGAGAACCATTACGTACTAAAGGTATGTGTAAAGGTGTAAAAGCTATAGGTTGGTTTATTGAAGAATATGGCGTTGCTCAAATATCTATGAACATTACGAATATCAATGTTACGCCTTTACATGCTGCATTTGAAGCGACCTGTAAGAGTGCGAACAAAAGAGGTTTGAGAGTTACAGGTTCTGAATTAGTTGGTCTTGTTCCTCTAAAAGTAATGCTTGATGCTGGCAAGTATTTTTTGAAAAAACAAAGAAGATCTGTTGGAGTATCTGAGGCGGAGTTAATAAAAATCGCTATCAAAAGTTTAGGCTTAGATGAGTTAGGAACATTTGACCCACAGAAAAAGATAATTGAATATCAATTAGAAAGTCCGCAGTCGGCACATTTGTTGAATATGGATTTAAGGGAATTTGCTAATGAAACTGCATCTGAAAGTCCTGCTCCTGGAGGAGGTTCTATTTCAGCTTATGTTGGTTCGTTAGGAATTTCGCTAGCTGCGATGGTTGCTAATCTTTCAGCACATAAACGAACTTGGGATGATCGATGGGAAGAATTTTCAGAATGGGCTGACCAAGCGCAAATGCTTAAAGATAATTTGTTGAAATTGGTAGATGAAGATACTAACTCATTCAACGCAATTATGGAATCTTTTAGATTACCAAAAGGAACAGCAGCTGAAAAAGCTACTCGGTCGCAAGCTATTCAAGATGCTACTCGGTATGCTATCGAAGTTCCATTTAAAGTAATGGAAGTTTCTATGGAATCTTTGAAAGTAATCAAAGCAATGGCAGAATTTGGAAATCCTAATTCTGTAACTGACGCTGGCGTCGGTGCCTTGTGTGTAAGAACTGCTGTTCATGGCGCATTCTTAAATGTAAAAATAAATGCTTCAGGACTTAAGGATAAAAAATTTGTTGCTGAAGTTTTGAAGAAAGGAAATACAATGCTGAAACAAGTGGACAAACAAGAGAAAGAAATTTTAAAAATCGTAAATAGTAAAATATGAGAATTCATGCTTTAATAATATTTTTATTCTTATCCGTTTTTGTAAGTGCTCAAAAATCTTACAGTTATATCCATGAGAGAGTTTTTGATGATCCTACTGATTTGATTGGGTACAATTTTGTTCCTCATAAAATGGAAGAACCTGGAGATTATGACGCTACTGATCTAGAGGTGGGAAGTTATTCTTTTGGTATTACTCGAAAACGTTTATATATATCTGGTGAAGATATCGGAGGTGTTTATGAAGTTAATAATATATCACCTACTGGCTATGGTTATAAATTAACGTTGCTCAATCCTAGGAATCCTGCTCATCGTGGACATTTAAAAGTTGTAACTAATAAATTGAACGAGGCTGAGGTTGTTGTTTTTAAAAGAGAAAATAAATCAAATGAAATAATATTTCATTTACCTGACGCATCTGAGGAAATGCTACGTGCTGAGAAAAAGTATTTTACAGATAGAGGTGAAATTGAAGTAGAAAACGTTGATAGTTTGTGGGGAATGAAATTCCAACCATATTTAAGAGTTGTTGATGGATCAGGAATTCAAGATAGATTTTATCCTGCTGATAGTACATTTATTTCTTTTGAAGAAGTGATAACTATTAAAGAAAAAACGAAGAAAAAAAAGAAGAAAAAATCAAAGAAGAAAAAGAAAAATAAATCAGACGAAGAAAGTGAGGACATCGAAAATATAGAAGCTCCTGAAGTTGAAACGGAAGAAGTAGAATCAGAAGATGATGTTGAAACAACTAATGAAGAAGTTGCTCCTAAAGAAGATGATGTAATTGTAAAACAAAAAATCACTAAAACTTACTTTGTAAAATTACGCTCCATTTTAAAATTTGAAGATGGAACTACCGAAGATAAAACTTGGACATATCCAGTAAAAGAAGTTCAAGAAAGAGAGGATGAATCAGCTGGAAAACATGAAGAGCGATATCAATTAGTCATTAAGACAAAAGGTAAAAAAGAAGTTTATTTATATTTAAATGGAGATAGAACTGTAAGTTCTTTTGAGGCGGAAGGAACGATATATTTGATGAGAGGGCATTAATTTATTTTTATTTTCATAGAATAAAAAAGCGGATTCCTATTTTAGGAATCCGCTTTTTTTGTATTTGATAAGTTTAGAACAGAGAGGAGAGAAGAGAGATTAGAGACAAATTTGAATACTTACACATCTCTATTTTTAAAATCTAAAACTAGAATTAAAAACTAAATCCAATTGAAAACTGAAGCGAAAGATTAGAATCTCTATCATCTCTAGTAACGAAATCCAAACCATTTATTTCTGAATTAGAAAAATCCACATCTTCATTAGACACATCTATCAAACCATAATTTGCGATAGCAGATACATACAATCCTCCATTCATAAAGAATGCCGCCCCAGCAGATAGTCCACCATCAAATACATTATATGGATTTCCATCTTTTTCATCCAAATCATAATAAGCAGTTAATGTATTTGGAATAGTAACATTATCATTTCCAACCATTACAGCTATATCATCTACATCATCAATTATCTCCCCAACATCATCTCGCAAATAATTATAATCTAAAGCTATCTCAAGTGTTGGAATTACATTATTATTTCCTTCAACAACTCCGCCCGTATAAATCAATTCTCCTGTAGCTACTGAACTCACTAAAAATCCTCCATAGAAACCTCCGAATACTTCTAGTTTCTTTCCAATTTTTCCATAAGCCATAATAGGAATTTCTAAATACGCATTAGAAATATTAAGCGCAATACTCTTACCTCCTGTTGTTAATATTTTTCCATTTGGTCCATTAAAAAGTTGAAAGGAACTTCCGTTGAAAGTTCGTTTTGTTCCTTTTTGTGTAAATAGTAATTCCGTACGAATTCCAAATAATTCTGTAATTTCTATTCGAACTCCACCTCCAACATGAAAGCCTGTATTAGTACTAAAACTTTCTAAAGAAGTGCCAGCAGCATCCATTTCTTCATCACCTAAAAAAGTAGAAACATTTAATCCTACTCTAAATCCATACGATAATTCTTGAGCCTTAGTGTTCTCTGGAAGTGCAAAAAATAAAGCTACTACCAAGATGATAAATCGAGTCATATTATATTTTTAAACTTGTAAAATAAATCGTTCTTAAAAAATTGAATTGCAAAGATAGTATTCGTTGTAAGAAATTCACAATTCAATAACATCTTCGATGCTTCTCTTTTATTTAAAAAATCAAATAACTAATTTGCGCTCTAATTTTTTTTTAAAATGAGAAAAACAGTCATAAAAAAAATCATAATGTGGTTACTTGCACTTTATGTATTTATTATTGTTGGAACTTATATATTTCAAAAATATATCATTTTCCTCCCTAAAAAACTAGATGCAAATTATGAGTTTGTTTTTGAAAATAGTTTTGAAGAATTATTTTTAAAAACAAAAGATAGCATTGTTCTCAATGCGTTAATTTTCAAAACGGAGCTTCCTCGAAAAGGGTTGGTCATTTATTTTCATGGGAATGCAGATAATCTTCAGCGTTGGGGGAAATATCATATTGATTTCACCTCACGAGGATATGATATATTAATGATGGATTATAGAGGTTTTGGAAAAAGTGAAGGAACTCCTCATGAGAAAAAATATTACGAAGATGCTCAACTAATATATGATTGGGCAATTAAGGAAAAATACAAAAAGGAAGAGATTATAATTTACGGAAGGTCATTGGGATGTGGGATCGCTTCTCATCTTGCGACTCAAGTTGAATTTGAAAAACTAATATTAGAAACTCCTTTTTATAATATTAGAGATGTCTTTCAAAAGAAAACTTTAATTCTTTTTCTACCTTTTGATTTAAAATATATTTTTCCAAATAATGAATTTATACAAAAGATTAAGCAAGAGGTTATTATTTTTGCAGGGTCAAAAGATAGAGTAGTTCCTAATAGATCAACAGAGAAGTTAAAACCACTTTTGAAACCTTCCGACCAATATATCATCATAGAAGGTGCAGGACATAAAAATTTAAATACATTTAAAAAATATCATACTGAGTTAGATTTGATTTTAAAATGAGTAAAAAAAATAAACTACAAAGATTTGCAGACTTGCTTTCGTTCCCAAATGTTTACGAAAACTTTGACGCTCGACATCCTGAATTAATAGGAACAGACGGAGAACCAATTGACCTAAAAGGAAAATGGAGTCAAAAACATTTCAACAATAATAATCCTATCACTTTAGAGTTGGCTTGTGGAAAAGGACATTATACGATTGGATTGGCTAAGCGATTTCCAGATATAAATTTTATAGGTGTAGATATCAAAGGTGCGAGAATTTGGAAAGGTGCAAAAACTGCTATCGAAGAAGAGATTAACAATGCTGCTTTTTTAAGAACTAGAATTGAACAGGTAGAATTGTTTTTTGATAAAAATGAAGTGGATGAAATTTGGGTTACTTTTCCTGATCCATTTTTGAAAAAAAGTAAAGCCAATCGAAGATTGACTTCTCCTCCTTTTTTAAAACGATTTAAAAACATTTTAAAAGAAGATGGAATTCTTCATTTGAAAACGGATTCTGACGAGTTGTATAAATTCACTTTGGATGTTTTAAAAACTGAAACGCAATATCAACTCTTATATCATGATGATGATATTTATTCTAAACCGCTTCCTGTTGAAGCATTGAATATTCAAACGGAGTACGAAGGCATTCATTTAGCAAAAAATAAAACAATTAAATATGTACAGATAAAATTGTAGTTTTTGTATTATTTGTCTTTAAATGTAAAAGCGTTGTTAGAAAATATTTTCTAA
>JALZVK010000386.1 GCA_023301005.1 Saprospiraceae bacterium
CGACCAAGTAAGCGTATTCGATATAGCAGGCAAAAAGATAAAAGAAGTAGATAGTACTACAAACAAGATATATATAGCAAGCCCTGGGATGTATTTGATCCAATTTTCAAATTCCGAGGTCACCACTACAAAAAAGTTATTGATCCAATAATGCCAATCATACTGGCATAAAAAATGATATCGGCTTTAGCTCTTGATTGGGTTAAAGCCGTTTTTTATTGGTTTAGAGCGGATAATTGTAAGCTAAATACGACCAGAGGAAGTAATTAGGCTTACATGTTGTTCTATAAAGGTTTTCTTTTGTGTTCGTTTACATCTTTCATCTGTCGTAGTTTTTAAGAGTGACTTGTATCTCTCTGACACTACTGGCAAAAGGATGACGTGTACTACAAATGGATGGCTATGCTATTTTACTCTTTATAAATTCGAACATTGGTCTAAATACTTCAAAATGCTCCGCATCTATAGTTTGTACAATTTCTTTTGCGAACAACACCTTGTCACCAGTAAATTTTTGAAATTTAGTAGGTAACGACTGGTCAACTTTAAAATCTTCCATAATTCCTGGAATATGTTGAAATAAGTGCTCTATTCCTAAAACAGAATTTTCACCCCAATTTCCTCCTTTAGGATTTATTACTTGTTTTTCCATAGGTTTACCCTCAGGTACAGGGATCATTAAAGCATATGATTCATGATCATTTAGTTTTTTTATCAATCCATTATATTCGTTAGTTTCAATGTCATTCATGCTAAAGCCATTCCACGAATTAAAACCTTTGTCAAAATCAAATAAACCAAACATTGGTAGTCCGTTCATTTCTTGTCTAATGGAATCATCTTTTAGCATTCTGGGAATATTTATATGTCCCATGCCAAAAAAGGGTATAAAAGGCAAATCGTTGTCTGGATACAATTCTTCCCATGCTACCTTTATTATTAGAGGGTCTGTTTTTCCTTCTGTAAATAGAACTGGTTTATTTTCTATTTGAATGGTGTTAATAATGCTTAGCATTGAGTCTTGCTCGCAATAATTTATCAGATTTGAACTTAATTCTCTAATTGCTATTCTTTTTGGCAGTGGGTATGTTCTTATCGTTTGATCTGCTTTAAAGTCAAAAAACCTAATTCTATTCTCAGAATGTTTTATTAGAGTAATTGCACTATGACTTGTCATCAATACATGATTACTTTCACTTGATTCATTGCATATTTCAAACACTTGTTCAAGAAATTTATGTTGCCATTCTGGATGAAGGAAGGCATCTGGCTCATCAAGTAAAGTGATACAGTTGCGATCTTTGAAAAGTTCTGTAACACTGTAAATGTATATTGACTGAAATTGACCATCACTAAATTGATTAATGTTAGCCTCTTGACCAGAATTTAGTGTTATCTCTAATGAGACGTTATCCAGTATTCCAATTGTTCTAAGGTTGTCAAATGCGACAAATAAATCAAGACCTGTTTTGTCATCAAATCTTTCCTTGAATGATGATACTTTTCGATACATTACATATCTCTCGTTTTCATTATCTCCAGCATTTAAAAAGCCTTCACCTCTAACAGGAGGATTATCAATTTTATCAAGTTCATAAAGTTGGTCAAGAAAACTAGCCATAAAGCCTTCTGCACCCCAAAATCTTTTGTCATCGGCACTACCTAAAAATTCATTTACTGTATAATCATTGTTCTTTAGAGCATAATCAGGACGTTTAAGTGTTATTTTTATTTCTGTACCTATTGAAGCTATTGAGAGTTTTTGAATAATTAAAGATCGTGCTTTGAGATTCTCTTCTTGTAAAAGTAAGACTGTTAACAGTAGTGATTTAAATTCTGGCCCAATTCCAATAAACTTTCTTTGATCAACATCATCAATTGATTCCTTATTTCTATTATTTGTTAGAGTCTTTTTATATTTCTTTAGATATTGGTTTACAAGTTTACTTACAGTTGGATTATGGCCGGAGTAATAAAGCAAGATGTTATCGGGTGAAAGGTTCAGTTTAGGCTTACCAATTTCACCACCATTTACATCATAAAAATTGGCATCCTTCCATTCAAAATAATGAGATGCGTTATCTATGTCATAATTTATCTTATAATTAAACCTGATAATATAATCTTCTTCGAATAGATGTTTGAAAATCTCTAATATAGCTTCAAAAAAACTCGATTTACCTGTACCATTCTTACCTACAAAAACATCAATAAAACTATCTCCATTAAAATCTAATGAAAAGTTTTTAAGGTTATTGTATTTACTGATATAAATGTGCTTTAGTCTCATACCTAAGATTGTGTTTTCTCCATAACTTCTTTAATCGATGATCGTAAAAAGTCTTTTGCAAGAGTATTTCTGTTTTCTATTTCCGACTTCAACTGATTTATATAGTTCATTAATTGATTGATTATTTTAACTATGGCTTGTTGTTCAGAAATCGATGGAAGCCCTAAAACAGACATTTTAATTTTTGATCCATTTATTGCAGGCTGATTGCCACCACTTGCATTTGATCTCGTTTTTTTATATCTACCTAAAAAATAGTACCATAAATATTCTGAAATTATTTTTCCTTGAAAGAGCATAATTCCTGCTACATTTTGATTTGTTCCAGCTTCTATTTTGAGAATAGAGGTTTGACCTCTTGTTTTGCCTTGACCAATCATTGCAACTAATACAGTGCCTTTCGGATAAATTGTCACGGATGATTCTTTAAGAGCTTTATTAGTTATTTTTTCTTTGGTGTCATAAATGAAATTATTCGCCACTTCTCCACTTGAAACCCATGAAACGTTACCATTCCAATATACTGGTTCATTTCTTTTTGGTGTAGCTCCAACTCTTACGCTTGAAGCTTCACCTATCCTACACCAAACCCAACCTTCAGGCAATTCAAAAGGAATCTCCTCCGCCGTAATCTCTGGCAAAGGTTTCTCCTTCTTAATCTTCTTCTCCTTAATCAATTTCGCTTTCTCCTCCTTGATTCTCTCTAATAGTACAGAAGCCGACTCCACATCAGGATTATCTTCTCGCCACTGTTTAGTCAACTTACCTTGTACAGCCAATTGCAAAATAGCTTCTTTGAGCCTATCGATACTTTCTACCGTGTTAAAAAAGGAAGTGAATTGTGGTTGCAGTTTCTTCCATTCTGATAAACTATTGGCTGTAGTCAATTGACGTAATGAAGATTTAATGAAATCATGACGAAGCTCCACTCTTGTTTTGGCTTGTCTTTGGAGTTGATCTACTTCAGTCATCAGTTGATTGACAATTTTTACTATTACTTTTTGTTCTTCGAGTGGTGGGATAGGCATTTCTAAAACTCCTAAATCAGTTTTATTGAATCCAGCTTGAGCTGATCTATTAGAATTTCCAAAAAAATCTTGCATTGAAGATGTTTTGAAAAAATAATAAATGAATGTA
>JALZVK010000387.1 GCA_023301005.1 Saprospiraceae bacterium
ACCTACAGTAAATTTCCAGATGTAGCACATTCTGTTCCTGGAGGTATTTCTGATTATATTTTAAATATAAGAAACACAGGTAATATCGCAATGGATAGTATTGTTATCATTGATATATTTCCTTCGGTAGGAGATGAAGGGGTTATAGATGATACACCGAGAGAATCAAGATGGCAACCTAACTTGGTAAGTACAATAAATGCTCCCTCAGGAATAATTGTTTCTTATAGTTTAGAAGAGAATCCATGTAGACCAGAATTAGATATAACAGGTCCAGTAGGATGTTCTCCTCCCAATTGGTCAACAACTCCACCTGCTGATTTAACAACAGTACGAGCTGTAAAGTTTGAATTCGGAAATACATTGTTACAACCTCAAAGTACAATTCAATTATCATGGGCGATGAGAGTTCCTGTAAATATTTTTTCAACAATAGGTACTCAACCTGACTCTATTGCTTGGAACTCATTTGGATTTGTAGGAAGACGTACAGATAATGGACAATATATATTACCATCAGAACCTATAAAAGTAGGAATCGATGTTGATAATGTTATACCTAATGTCTATGGAGATTTTGTTTGGGAAGATACCAATCAAAATGGATTACAAGATGGAGGTGAACTTGGGATTGATGGAGTCCGAGTGGAACTATTTAAAGATAATGGAGATGGAATTACAGACCCATCGGTAGATACATTTGTCAATTTTACCTTAACTGCTAATGGAGGATTTTATCTTTTTCCAAATTTACCTGATGGTGATTATTATAGTGTGTTTTATTATACTCCTTCAGCTATGGAATTAACGATTAACGACATTGGCGGAAATGATGAGTTAGATTCTGACGGAATAGCTGCAACCTATAATGGTTTTGATGTAGCGGTTTCTCCAATAGTTACTTTAGATAATTTTGCTTACGATTTAAGTTGGGATTTGGGATTATATCCTTCTTCCAATGGGACAATTGGTAATTATATTTGGAACGATATTAATGAAAATGGAATACAAGATGAAGGCCCATCTGATGGTATTAACGGGGTAAGGGTTTATTTATATAATAACAATAATCCTACAATTCCTCTTGGTTTTAGAACGACTACAGATGATGTAAATGGTAATCCTGGTTTTTATTTCTTTGCTGATTTATTGCCAGGTGATTATTTTTTAGAAATGATTTTGCCGTCAGGCGCTATTTATACTACTCAAGGACCTACAGGGAATAGTGATCCTTCGGATTCAGACTTTAATGTATCTACAAATAAAACTGAGGTATTTACAGTTACTGTAGGAAATTATGATAACACTTGGGATGGAGGTTTGATTTTACCAGATTTAGAAATATGTGGCGATGGTATTGATAATAACGGCGATGGTTTAATAGATTGTATTGAAGCATCAGATTGTATAGATACAGATAATGATAATATATTAGATGGCTGTGATTTGGATGATGATAATGATGGAATATTAGATATTGATGAAGGTTGTATATGTGAGACATTTGATATATCATCTTTGGATGGAAGTGTAAATGCATTAGATGATTTTAATAATGCGATGTTTAATTTATCAGGAGCGACTATACAGATTGAAAATCCATTGACATTTGGAGGTTCAGCTACGCTAAATGAATTTACAATAAATGATGAGCACGAATTGGGTAGCTATGGATTACAATTAGGAGTAAAATCAGCGGGTATTTCCGATTATTTACAATCTAATTATATATTTTCACAGCCTGTCTGTGGATTCAATGCGAAGTTATTGGATATAGATAATACAGATGTCTTGGTGGTTGAAGGATTTTTAAATGGTACATCAGTTAATTATAGTATAGTAACTATTGGAAGTTGTGTTGATTATGATTTAGCCAATACATTTAAGAGTAGTTGTAATATTAATTCTAGTCCTGCTAATGGAAATGTTTCTAATCATTCGGTTGAGATGAAATTTGATAATTGTATTGATAGTTTGACATTTAGAATTTATGAAAATGGCGGCGGTACTGGAGGATCTTTTACATTTGTCATTTCATCTGAGCCAACATGTTCATTTCAAGATACGGATGGAGATGGATTGGCTGATTGTGTAGATCTAGATAGTGATAATGATGGCTGTGTAGATGCGATAGAAGGGGGAGGTAGTTTTACGATTGTCGATGTAGATGCTAATGGAATGCTTACAGGTGGAGTAGATGTGAATGGAATACCGAGTGTAGTAGGAAATTCAAGTCAAACTATAGGTACAAGTATTGATTCAACAATAACTAGTGGATGTGAAGAGATATGTAATAATGGAATTGATGATGATGATGATGGATTGGTGGATTGCTTAGATCCAGATTGTCCTTGTTATACTCCATTCACATGTGAAGCTAATGCTTATATATCTTATTCTTCAGGTTTTAATCAATCTTCAACATTTTCTACTTTTAATACAAGTACAACTCCATTCACCTTAGAACCTATAGGTGATGTTACCTATAGTGTAAATGCAATAGGGTATCGAAATCAGGATGATTTTATATATGGAATTGAATTTGGAACAAATGAATTAGTTAGAATAGGATCTGATGGAATAGGATATAATTTAGGTGAAATTCAAGGGTTACCAATACCCTTAAATTTTTCGGGGGCATATGATTCTGGAGATATTTTCCCTGATGGATATTTATATGTGCATGAAGTTTTTTTTCATAATGAAATATATCAAATTGATGTTACTACTACGCCAGCCCAACTTGTTGCAACACATATATTAGATCAATCAATTTTTCTAAGTGACTTCGCTTATAATAAAATAGATGATAAGGTTTATGGAATTGGAGATGGTGGAGATAAATATATGATTGATCCTTCTAATTGGACAGTTACAACAGTAGGAGTAGATGCTACACCTGCTTCTTATGGAGCAGCTTATACAGATGATTTAGGGCGTGTTTATGTCTATAGGAATAACACAGGTGAACTCTATGTAGTCGATTTTGGTATCAATGGAACTGGTACTGGAGATCTCACACTCGTTGCAAATGCTCCACAAGTTTTTCTTAATGATGGAGCATCTTGTGGAGCACCGTTTATTATACCTGAAATATGTGATAATGGTATAGATGATGATTTTGATGGAGATACAGATTGTGATGATACGGATTGTAAACCTAATGCAAATCCAGCAGTATTAAATACTTGTGATAATTCCAATATGGCAGGTTCTGGCATTTTCTTTTTATATGATGCAAATCCTACTGTATCAACAGAGTCAGGTGTAAGTATCTCATATCATTCAACTCTTGCTGATGCACAAAATGGAATTAATCATTTAATAAGTCCATACACAAGTTCTGATGGAACTGTATATGTAAGAGTGGAACGGATTGCAACTGGATGTTATGATACTGCTTTAACCACACTTGATGTAGATGTCAAATGTGTAGAGAGTTGTGTAAACGGAGTGGATGATGATGGTGATGGATTAGTGGATACAGATGATTCGGATTGTCCGTGTAGTGGTTCTAATTAATTAGTTAGACAAAAGAAATCATGTATTTATAAGGATAAGATTTTTTTGATAGTTTTCTTTAAAAAAGTCATTGCATACCCTGTGGTATGGTCCCGCACTAGAACGGGATTTAGAGGGAAAACCGCCTGCCTGCCGGGAGGTAGCGGGAAAAGATATTTTTATAAAATACGTTTACTATTGTACAACTACTTTAGATCTTATTAGGAAATTATATTTCGGCTAAAAAACGCCCTTTTTTTGATGACACTTCTTTGAAAAAAAAGCCAAATAGCACAGACTATATTTCTGTTTTTTCGCATCGTTTCATCAAAAAAATAAATATTTTTATCTCAAAACTTAATTCCCCAACAAGCTCTAAGATAGATTTTACAAATAATGTTCTTGTTACAAGGAATGGTCTTAAAACATAGGAAGAATTATAGGGAAAATAAAGTTATATAAATGAATCTTGTCAATAAAATAAAACGAAGTTCTATCAAGGTTGTAAAATTCTTATTTGTTACGAATCTATTCTTATTTATAACAATAGATAGAGCACCTTCTAGAGAGCATATATCCTTACTAGAAATAAATAATGGATTAGATATAGATGGAGATGGCATATTTATATCTGATTTAGATGATGATAACGATGGTATTCCTGATTTGATAGAGTATGCTTGTGAATCTTTTTTGACAGGTCTTGCTTATTGGGATCATAATGGAGTAAATTATATTCTAGGAAATACTTATAGACCTACTGAAATTGCTTCTTTAGGAAATGAAATGATAGGAGCAGGAATTACAGCAACACTATCTTCTACTACATTACAAATAAATGGAATTAATGCACCTTCTTTATCGGGTGCGATTACTAATAATGATTATATAGAATATAGTTTTACTACTCGTGGAGGAATTAATGCTATTCCTATCGCTACATTAGGTTATGTGAAAAATTCATTTGCACCTAGTGGAAATTATGGATATACTATTAGTGTAGCTGTTTCTGATAATAATTTTGCTACGTCAGATTTACTTTTGATAGATCATGAAGTAACTGATTTTGTAAATGGTGCACAACAACTAATATGGATAGACACCGATTCTAAATTTATATTTTTAGCTCCAAATCAGTTATATACTTTTAGAATATATTTTTATAACAAAACTACTACGGGGATAGCAAGATTTGATGATTTTACCATAGGAGGAAGAGAATGTGCTTATGTAGTAGATGTTGACAATGATGGGATTTTTAATCATCAAGATTTAGATAGTGACAATGATGGCCTCCTAGATGCTTATGAAGCAGGTCATAATGAAGTGATAGGAAATGACGGAAGAATTAGTGGAGCAGATGTTAATTCTGGAACAAATGGATTATTTAATCCATTGGAAACAACGACTAATAACGGTGTACTTAATTATTTTGTAGCAGATAGTGAACCTTTCAAGGATAGAATCTATGATCCATATGAATTAGATGCAGATGGTGATGGTTGTTTTGATACAGAAGAGGAAGCTATTACGGATGCTGATGATGATGGAATTGTAGGAACAGGAATTCCAACGGTAGATGCTAATGGATTAGTGACCTCTATAACATATACTTCTCCACCAAATAATACCTGGCAAAACCATCTTGTTGGACCTTGTTTAACTGAGATATGTGGTAATGGAATAGATGATGATGGGGATGGAAATAAAGATTGTGATGATAAAGATTGTAAACCAGAAACAAACCCAGCTGTATTAAATACCTGTGATCATTCTAATATGGCAGGTTTAGGAGTATTCTTTTTACACGATGCTAACAATACAATTACAACACAGATAGGAATGGCTATTTCTTATCATACTACTTTATCTGATACAGAGAACGATATTAGCCCGTTGGCAAGTCCTTATATAAGTTCAAATACAACGGTGTTTGCAAGGGTTGAAAATTCTATTGGATGTTATAATACTGCTCTTGTAACACTAAATGTAGGAACAAAATGTGTAGAGAATTGTATCAATGGAATAGATGATGATGGGGATGGATTGCTAGATAGCGATGATCCAGATTGTCCTTATTGTGGCTCGAATTAAGAATGGTTGAAAAATGAACACTTTTATCTTAAAATCAAATTCCCAAACAAAACTCTTAAATTTTTTCATCACAAATCGCTAAATTATTATTTGATAATTCCTAAAATAATGCAACAGTTAATAATACCTTCAAACTGTTAATTCGAATTCCTTATTAAATTAAAAAAATATATTTTGAGATTTAATCAAAAAAACCTTTTAGCATATAAATTCATCAGAAGATCTAGTATCATTTTATTAACAATATTTATGTCATTTTCTTTTATTTCTACTTCTACAAAATCTAATATAACTATAGGCAACCTTTCTGGGAGAATTTTTGAAGATATAAATTATGGAGGAGGAGATGGTCGAAGTTATTCCGAATCAAATACCTCCGCACAATCTTCAGGTTGGTCTAACGGAGATATTGGTTTGGGGAATGTACGAGTCGAACTCTATGATAATAATGGCAATTACATTTCAAATACAACAACTGATGCAGCAGGTTTTTATACTTTTTCTGCATTAGTTAATGGTACATATAATGTAAGAGTAGTAAATAGCACAATTGATTCTAACCGAGGAAGCAACTCTACAGGAAAAACAATAATCCCTGTTCAGACTTTTAGAATGAATGGGATATCAGCAATTGTAAATGAGGTAGGAGGAACTAATTCAAATATAGTGGATGCTAACGCTAACACTACTAATCTAAGTTTGTCTTCTTTGACAACTGGAACTACCATCGCTCAATCTGTAACTGAAGTTACTATTAATAATACAAATATTTTAAATGCTGATTTTGGATTTAATTTCGATGTCATTGTTAACACTAATAATGCTGGACAAGGTTCGCTTCGTCAATTTATTTTAAATAGTGAAGAACTAAATAATACTAACCTCAACCAAGAAGATAATCCAACGAATGGTGTCGCTTTTCCAAAGGATTCAGAATGGGAAACTTCTATCTTTATGATTAACGGTAGTGGAGTACACATTATTCAAGTTTTATCTGAATTTGATAGAATTGATGATGAAAAAACACATATAACAGGATATACACAAGAAGGGTCAATGCAAGGAACAAGTGCAGATCGAACCATTAATATCGAATTAAAAGGAAATACTACTACTTATGATGGTATATATTTTTATACCGATAATATTCAAGTTTCAGGATTATCTATTCATGGTTATCGACATGGAATTTTTGGAAATAATTTAAATAAAGAGAATGCTTTTATTTGGGGAAATTATATAGGGATGGAAGCAAATGGTACAATAGGAACAACTAATGATGGTTTGGGAGTTTATTTTTTCGGAACCATTAATTCATTTATAGGAACAAATGGAGATAATATAAATGATGAGAATGAAGGTAATGTAATCTCAAATTTTGAGTACGGTATTTTACTCAATAGGGTTGGAAATATATTAGTAGCAGGAAATTATATAGGTACTGATAAAACTGGAATCGTTTCTCAAGGAAATGATTTTGTAGGTGTTGGTTTGGGATCAACGACCATTGCCAATTGTATTGGTTTTAAAGATGATGCCATTAATACAAACCCTGAACACTTTAGAAATTTAATATCTGGAAATGGAAATGATGGAATAAGAATAGTTAGTTGTGATAATCAAATTGTAGCTGGTAATTTTATTGGTACTGATATTACATCAACAGGCTTATTAGGGAATGTATTGTATGGAGTACAAATAACGGGCAACTCTTCTAATAACATTATTGGTACAAATGTGAATGGCGATAATGATATTTTGGAAAGAAACATTATCGCAGGAAATATTGGCGCACGATTAGGTTCAAGTGGTTCTGGAGATAACAATATAATTACAGGAAATTATTTCGGTACAGACTCTACGGGAAATGTTAGTTTGTCTGGCAATTTTGGTATTATTCTAAATGGTCCTTACACCAATACCATTATAGGAACAAATGGGGATAATAATTTAGATGCTATAGAAGGCAATATTATCTCTGGGCATTTGGATGATGGAATTAGACTCAGTCATACAGGTACTTCTCTTATTGCTGGAAATAAAATTGGAGTAGGAGCAGATGGAACGACAGCATTAGGAAATCTAAAAAGAGGAATTTTTATAGAAGTAACTTCATCTAACAATACAATTGGATATTTGCCAAGCATGACGAACACTGATGAAACTATTGTTGGAAATGTGATAAAAAATAATTCTGATTCTGGAATAGCCTTGGAGGGAACAGGTATACAAAATCGAATTAGTAGAAATCAAATTGCAGATAATGGTCAGTTAGGAATTGATTTAGATAATGATATAGTTTCGTCAAATGATAATGGTGATGGAGATACAGGGACAAATACATTGTTAAATTTTCCAGTAATAGATACCTCTTACGTAGTGGGACCAATAATAACAGTTTCAGGATTTGCACCAGCAGGAGCAGAGATTGAATTTTTTATCGCAGATGCAGGTCTTAGTCCAAGTCCACTTCCTAGTGGCTATAAGGCAAGTTTTGGAGAAGGGGCAGTTTATCTTTTTTCAGCAGTAGAAGGAAGTGTAAGTGATTTGGATCCTTCAATTGAGATATATCTAGATGATGGGACAGGAAGCACTATTCCTAAAACTCAAAATCGCTTTCATTTTTCTTATAATATTTTAGGGTCAGGTATAACTAATAACTCTCGATTAACTATGACAGCAACAGATGCCAATAATAATACATCAGAATTTAGTGGAGCACGTACAATATATTTGATTGAAATATGTGATAATGGATTGGATGATGATGGAGATGGATTAACAGATCATAACGATCCCGATTGTATTTGTTGTAAGGCTAAAGCACCTACGCTTCTTGGATTGAATAGAGGGTAAGGATTTTAATCAAAAGAATTCCTCGACGCTTGCAGCGAGATTATGAAATTGGACGACCTAGTCTTGGTTTATCATATAAGCATGCTAAACCTTCTGAGGCATAACGTTTTGATAATTTAGCTAACTGATATTTGACAATTTAGCAATCGAAGCTATTGCTTGCTACATAAGATTGTCCTTTATCTAGCTCTAGTAATGCAGTAACTCGTTTGAATATTCTTGCTAATGACGTTCCTTTGCTCGGAGTTCTTTCTAACTCTTTGCGATCTTCATCTGTCAAATTTACGTCTGATGATTTTTTCATCTTGAGTAATCTTCTTTACCAAGACAACAATTTATAAGATTGTTATTTTACAGAGTACTTAGGAAGTAGAACTATCTTTAGATGATGTTTGAGAGATTTTAATTAAGTAACTTTTAAGATGATCCGCTTTTGTTAAGCCCAATTTTTTCTTCATTCTATATCTAGCCGAATTAACTGTAGTAGGAGTAACGAAGCTAATTTTAGCTACTGCTTTGACAGTCATTCCAATTAGAACATATCCACAATGAAATTTTTCTCGTTTGGTAAGTCCAGGATGTTTTAATGCTAAATTAGAAAAGAAGTGAGGAAAGGCATCTTCAATTTTTTGTTTGAAAGAAATCCAATGTTCGTCTTCCTCCGCTTGTAGGTCTCTCAATTTAGATTCAATTAATTTCAAATCTACCGGATTGACAGATTGTTTTTTAGAAAGGTCATCAAAAGAAGATTTTATGTTTTTTAGTTGTTCATCATGAGCTGCTTTAAAAGTGGCAAACTCTAGTAGTTCTTTATTTTTGACTTCGTTTTTTTGTTCAAGTAATTCATTTTTTTCATTCAAAGAAATATTCAGTTGGGAGATTTGGTTCATGGCAGAGGAAATTTTCTTATTCTTCTCGAGTATTTCCTTATGGTGTTTTTTTCTAGTTTTTTGACTTAAAAATTGAAAACTAATTAATGCTAAAAAAAGTATAGACAATAGAATTAAGAGCTTATTGATTAAGTTTTTTTTGGATAACAATTCTTGATTCTTAATATTGAATTCTTTTTCATTTTCAAGTTGATTTTTAAGATGAAGTTGTTGAATATCATTTTTGTGTAGTGCAATTTGAATTGAATCCTTTATCTCAACTTCTTTTTCTAACCAAAGGAATGCTTCGTTATAATTATTTTTTTGATAAGCAATATTCTTTTTTAATTCATAGTATAATTCTTTAGAATGAAGTGTTAGACTATCTACGCCGACAGTTGATAGTGAGTTTTCTATATGCTGTAATTCTGTATTATTAGGTAATTTATATAACAATAAAGTGATGGCTGCTTTTGTACTAATTTCGATTTCTTTAATTTGGCGAGTTGATGTATTTTTTTTTATAAATTCTAAGCATTCAAAATATTTTTTTACTGCTGCTTTCGGCTGCCCCTTTTTTGCAAGAAGGTTGCCGTAATTAAAAAGTGCAAAGGCATTTCGTGTAAACAAGTTATGTTCTTTAGCTAAATCAATAGTGAATTGTAAGAGCTGTTCTGCTTTATCATATTTTTCAGGGACAAGTTCTGTATAGTAATGAGCTAGTCTGATAGCTCCTTTTGCTTTAGAAGAAACGTCGTTGACATGCTTACTCGTTTCATAGGCAAGTTCAGCCTGTTTTAATGCTTCATCGTAATCTCCTACTTCATAGAACAAATTTGCAGAAATACTATAAATTCGAACTAATTCTTTTGTGCGATGATAATTATTATCTAAAGCTATTTTTAAAGCCTGATGAGCAGTATGACTAGCTTCCTCGAAAAGAGCCAATTGATATTGAAAAAATAAAGTAGGTGCTAAAGTCTTGAGTATCAAGGCAGGTTGATTAGCTTTCTTTGCTTTTGAATAGACCTTATTTAATTTCTTTAAAGATTCTTGATAACCAATATTATTAAAATCAATTATTACCCATTGAGCAGTCACATCAATCTCTCTCAAAGAATTTAAATTTCTAAATATTTCAATTGCTTTTTTAAAATATGTCAGACCAGATTTTTGATGTTTGTAATAGGTACCTAATAAAAAATAACATTCTGCTTCGATTAGTTTATCTCCTGTTTTTTGAACTCTATCAAGCAATTCTTCCGTCGTCTTTTTAGCATGCTCTCTATTAGTTTTAAAAGAAATCCACGCCTTATTTAATTTACCTTTCATGAGGTAAGTCTCACTTTTAAATCTTTCTGACTTTTGAATGAGTAATTCTGCGTAGAATTTTGATTGGTCATCATTGCCTTGAAAATGATATTCCTCAAATAATTTATCAATAGTGGATAAATATTGAACACTTGTTGAGCAATTTGATAATTCAAGCAAATTTTCTAGACTATCTGTAAATGGATTTTGAGCACAAGTAAGACTACTGCTTATTAAAAATAAATAAGTTAGTATTAAAAATTGATGCTTTATTTTATTGGTCATAAACATAATATAAGTCAATATTTGACTTGTGAATAAATTCTTTTAAGTTCTTGTTCATATTTATTCATAAGTTATTTCGAGGTTATTTTTTTACTCTTCTAGGCAAAAAGTGTAAGCAAAACCTTTGGTTCGGTATCCCGTCTTTAAACGGGATTAACGACGAAGAGTGAAAATAAGAAGTCGAAATAATTGTGATACAAATATGAACAAGAACTTACTGTTAATTAATAAAGCGTAATTAGAAGGGGATTGAAATGTTTAGGAGTTGTAAATAAGTTTGTTAAGCAAAAATAACCAAATCTTTTTACTCAGATAGCTTATAACACAAACTTTTTTTCAAAATGATAAAAATGTACCAAATATTTCAAAGCAATAAAATTGGA
>JALZVK010000388.1 GCA_023301005.1 Saprospiraceae bacterium
TCTATAAGATGATTCTCTTTTCTCTCAATATAATGGTCTCTACTCTCTATTCTAATGAATTACTTTTTCCCTTTACGTCGGCGACCTCTGTCACTTCTTCCACGTTCACCACCTCTTCCACTTCCGCTTCCTCCGCCGCTCCTTGAATAACCACCACCGCCTCTTCTTCTTTTTTGATCAGAACCACCGCCATTACCACGATGTCCTTTTTTCTTTTGGGAAATTTCAACAGAAATATCCACACCTTCAAAATCTTTTCCAGTCAACGAACTAATCAATTTATCTTCCAAACCTTTTTCCACTTCAAAGAAAGAAAAGTTTCTAAGGATTTCTATTTTTCCAATTCCAGCATTAGCAGAACGAAGTCCTTCATTGATCACTCCAATCAACCTTGCAGGAGTCAAATTATCTTTCTTCCCTACATTAATAAAGAAGCGAGTGAAAGAATCTCGATCTCTACTTGAGCGACCACCTCGGTCTCCTCTTTCTCCCCTATCTCTACCATTCGAGCGAAGACTTCCATTTAAGTCAGGCGCATTTTTATAGTACTCCAAAAATCGGTTAAACTCATTATATACAAAATGCTGAATCAACTCTTCTTTACTCAGTCCAGCTAATTTTTCATAAATAGAATCCATAAAAGGTTCAATCTTATATTGTTGAACTTCTACATTTTCGATTTTGTCAATATAAGTACCGAGTTGAATTTTACAAATATCTTCACCTGTTGGTACAGGTTCTTGAGTAAATCTCACTCCAGAAACTCTTTCAATTCCTCTGATTCTATTTTGCTCCCGAGAATGAATAATTACAATTGAAATTCCACTTTTACCTGCTCGACCTGTTCGACCACTTCTGTGAGTATATACTTCTGAGTCATCTGGTAAATTATAATTGATTACATGAGTCAAGTCATTCACATCCAATCCACGTGCTGCTACATCAGTTGCCACTAACATTTGGACTTGCTTCGAGCGAAATTTTTTCATCACTTCGTCCCGTTGCCCTTGAGATAATTCTCCATTCAATACATCAGCAGGATATCCATCCTGTATTAATTTATTAGCGACCTCAATCGTTTCTCTTCGAGTTCTACAAAATACAATTCCATAAATATTAGGATTCATATCTGCAATCCGACGCACCACATCATATCTATAACGAGCAGGAACCATGTGAAAAATATGCTGCACAGTTGAAGCACCAAGATTCATTTTGGCAACTGCAATTTGCTCAGGATTATTCATATATGTTTTAGAAATACGAAGTACCTCTTTTGACATCGTTGCTGAAAAAAGCAAAGTTTGTTTTTCATCTGGAGTTGCCCCAAGTATCGCATCTAGTTCATCTTTAAAACCCATCGTCAACATTTCATCAGCCTCATCAAGTGCAACTTGTTCAATATTTCCAAGAATTAATCTTCTCCTATTTATCAAATCCTTAGTACGACCAGGTGTACCAACTACTATTTGAGCTCCTTTTTTCAAAGCCTTAATCTGAGTATCTACACTTGCTCCACCATATACTGCAAC
Source organism: Saprospiraceae bacterium (assembly GCA_023301005.1). Classification (GTDB taxonomy): domain Bacteria; phylum Bacteroidota; class Bacteroidia; order Chitinophagales; family Saprospiraceae; genus CAJQQY01. Next base: position 1,533 of record JALZVK010000388.1, read on the forward strand.
CACAGTAAATCCTTTGATGTGCTTAGCATAAGATTTTAGGTCTTTAGCTATTTGTAAACACAGCTCTCGTGTAGGTGCCAAAACTAGACCTTGGGTTGCTTTATTTGATTCATCCATAGAATGAATCATCGGCAAACCAAATGCAGCCGTCTTACCTGTACCTGTTTGGGCAAGTGCAATCAAGTCTCGATCTGATTCTAACAAATGAGGTATAGCCTTAGCTTGTATCGGAGTAGGTTTTTCAAAACCTAAATCAGCTACCGCTTTTAATATTTCTTCCCGCAATCCAGTTTCTTCAAAAGAGTCCATATGTATGTTTTTTTTTCAATTAGGCTGCAAAGGTGAGCTTTTTAATTGGGTAAAGGAAGTAAAAGGAAGTTTAAATGCGTTAAGGTGTGGAAGTGAAAAATGATTCCATCACAGTCTTTTTAAATATTTTAGAATATAAAGAAAGGGATGTTGGTAAACTACTTTGTTTTTTCTTTTGAAAAAAACAAAGTTTTGTTACCTTTAAAATGAACCTATGTATTTGTAAACAAATCATTTACAAACTCTTGTAAACAAATCAATTACATATTATTAACATTCAATAAATCAAAAAAACAATTCTATGGGTCCTACAGATTATTATTTACAAGTATTTAAAAAATATGCCGACTTTAAAGGTCGTGCAAGAAGAAGTGAATATTGGTATTTCGCTCTTTTCAATTTAATAGTTATGTGTATTTTAGTAGCTATTGATTCTATGACTGGTTCTTTTATTCTTACTGGAATATATTATTTAGGTGTATTAGTACCTAGTTTAGCAGTTGTAGCTAGAAGGTTACATGATACCAATAGAAGTGCATGGTGGTTTCTTATAACTTTTGTACCTCTTGTTGGCGGTTTCATCTTACTTTATTTTATGGTACAAGATAGTCATCCAACGACTAACCAATGGGGATTAAATCCAAAAGATCCTCATGCTGAGATTGATGATATTGCAGATCATTTAGTTGAATAAACTAATTGAATATATAAAATTGAAAAAGGGTTTACAAAATTATTTGTAAACCCTTTTTTTATTTTTTAAAATTCAATTCAAATTACTCAATCCCAAATCGAATTCCAACATATCCCATCGCCCCAGTAATCGGAGCATACACATGCGACGCATCGAAGTAATCTCCAAAAGGATTTTGCCAATCCAAAATTGGATCTTCTTGTCTAAATCCAGTAATATTTTCGCAGCCCATATACACTTCAAATTTATCACTAAACTTATAAGAAGTTTGAGCACTCAATAAACTATAAGGTGAAGTCGAACCAATATGCTGATCAGGATTATGACTTGGATTTCCCCACAAATGAGCAAAGCGTTGTTTACCAACTAATTGCATATTCGTATTGAATTCCCATTTCTCATTAGGCGTTCTATAATCTAAAGTCAACAAACCTCTGTGCTTAGCAACCATTGGTCGATCTCTAGTTTCACCATCTAAGTAAGTTACTTTTACATCATTGAATTTATAACCCATTTTGAAATCTAATCCTTTTAAGATTTCAAAATTCACAACTCCTAACAAACTATTGGCATAAGATTTTCCATTCAAATTATAAAACTGTACTAGTTGAACATCTGAATCTAAATCCATTACTACTTGATTTGTAAATGTAGTGTTATAAAGATCAGCTGAGAAACTTCCTTCTCGTTTTCCAATCTTAAAATTCTGAGTATAATTAAATCCAAAATTCCAAGCATCTTCTATTTGCAAATCATCCAAAAGTAAAATCGCTCGATTACTCGCTAACATACTTACATTTTCAGCAATCACATTAGCAGTTCGATAACCTCGACCTCCAGATAAACGAATGACACTTTCTTCTGAAAAATTATATTTCAAATTTGCTCTAGGTGTAAATAACCAACCAAACAAATTATGATGATCTAATCTAACTCCAGCAACAACTCCAAATTTATTAAAGAAATCAGAACGATTCTTTTCCCCTTCACTAGCTGCTATATTAGGCTTAAAACTATATTCCACAAATGCACCTGGCACTTTCTCTAATCTACCTACATCTAAATCATCAAGGAACTCTTCGTAATTATCATGAGTATAACTTACACCCATATCCAATTGATGTTTTTCTCCTTCAAATCCTTTAGAAAATAATCCACTCAAATATATACTTTCTTGAGTTCCATGATGACGACGATTTCCATATTGAGAATCCAAATTATGCCAACCTGCTTCAGCTATCAACCCAACCGATTGAGTTAAATCTTCAAAACCCAAATATCCAATTTTCCCAAACACTTCGACACGGTCGTTGTTTTGAGTAATTCGATATGGGTTGACAATTTCATCGGAAGCAATTTGCCCCGCAGTATGTCTATCACTTAAAATATGCACATTAAATTGACTTCGTAAAACGTCACCTCTATAAAATGTTCGAAGCAAGGCATCGTACATTGTTTTTTGAGGTGTATCATAAAAGGTATCTCCATTTCCATCCAACTCATTTTGGCGAGTACTCGCATGCAATAACAATCCTGAACTCCATTTATCAGAGAAGTTGTGATTCAAATGAAGATTCGATTCTCCCCTGCCAAAAGTAGAACCATATAGATTTAGATATACTTTTTTATCTTCATAAGGCTTAACCAATTCTGAATTGATTTGACCTGTGATAGCATTATATCCATTTTGCACCGTACTCGTTCCTTTTGAAATTTGAATACTACTCAACCATGTTCCTGGAATATATTCCATAACAAATGCAGAACCTAGCCCAGTCATAAAAGGTCTTTTCTCTACCATCAACTGAGTATAAGTTCCTCTTAATCCTAACAATCGAATTTCTTTTGCACCAGTTACGGCATCAGTATAAGCGACATCAATTGCAGCATTGGTAGTAAAACTTTCAGCAAGACTACAGCAAGGTGCTTTTCTAAATTCGGCAGCACCTATCGTTTCAATATTGAGTACTTTGATAGTTGATGTAAAATTCGCTTTACGTTGAGCAGCTACTTCTACTCCCATCAATTCGTTGATTCCTGCTACTCCAATTTCAAGATTATTTTCCTCTGGAAGTACTTCTACAAAGACAGCATCATAACCTACATAATCAATCACGAGGTAAGCAACTGTATCTTGTTGAGGTAATTCAAAATATCCATTCTCATCAGCAACTGTTCCGATGTCAGTACCTTCCCACAAAATGGTTGCGCCAAAAAGAGCTTCTCCATTTTCATTAGTCACCGTTCCGTTGATATTTTGAGCAAAGGTTAAAGTGATGGTTATTGCGCTTAATAAAAACGCTATAATTATTTTTTTCATAATAAATTTTTCTATCTCAAGTCTTTTGTAAAATTCCATAAATGGAATTGTAAAGACTTCTGACAAATAATAAAATTGTCCTACATTGTGATAGGTTTAATTATCAAAACTAAATGTTTATCAGCAGATAAATGAATCTGCTGAAACAATGAAGAACTTACAAAAATTAAGATTGGAATTAAACAAATTTTGGCGGTTGCCAAATGTCAGAATTGAAAATCAAACTTAAAGGAGTTTGATATAAAAAGATAGTATAAGTTGAAAAAGGAATTTTTGTATTTTCTATTTTTGCATCATCATTAATGTCAAAAAAAACAGAGATTCCACAACAAGAACAAAAACAAAATGATAAGCAATCATGTTCCGATTCTGATTCATCAGAAGTACTTACAGGTTGTTCACAACAGCCAGATGCTTCCTCACATGAACCCATCGCTCCCATAACTGTAGGAGTTAGGATTAATAGGATAAAAAACAATACTGATATGTTCTTAAATAATTTCACTTTATAAAAATACGATAGATTTCAATTTTGTTCAACTTTTGAACATTTTATTTATGAATTTAAATTGACAAAGACAATGAAAATTATAGGAGTCAAACAACCTGGAGGTATAGAAAACCTTGCCATTATTGAAAAAAAAGACCCAATTCCCGAAGCTGGGGAAATTATTGTTAGATGGCATGCGACATCTTTAAATTATCATGATTACTTAGTTGCAGTTGGTGGAATCCCAGTTCCCGATGGAAGAATTCCGATGTCGGATGGCGCAGGTGAGATCATAGCTATTGGTGATGGAGTCGATGAATGGAAGATCGGAGATAAAGTCATGTCGATGTTTTTTCCAAATTGGATAGAAGGAAAACCTACTTTGAAAAAGACCATGTTTATCATGGGCGAAACTTTGGATGGTTGTATCGCAGAGCAATCTTGCTTACCGGCAACTGCTGTTACTCGTATTCCTGATGGTTATAGTTATGCAGAAGCTGCGACACTTCCATGTGCTGCTGTGACTGCTTGGAGAGGTTTGATGGTGGAAGGAAATTTTGAAGCTGGTGATAAAGTTTTGATTGAAGGAACTGGAGGAATGTCAATTTTTGCATTGCAGTTAGCGAAGGCTGCTGGTGCAAAAATATTTGCAACAACTTCCTCTCCTGAAAAAGCAGAACGACTCAAAGCAATGGGTGTTGAAGAAGTGGTCAATTATAAAGAAGATGAACGCTGGGGAAAAACTATTTTTAAATTAGCAGGCGGTGGCGTTGATCATGTTCTCGATGTAGGTGGTGGTTCGACGATGAGAAATTCTATCGAGGCTAGTGCGATTGGTGGACATATTGCTTCTATCGGAATTTTGAGTGGTGGTCGAAAAGGGGAAATCACTTTCCCTAAATTATTTTTTAAACATCTTCGTATGACTGGTCTTGCGGTAGGTAGTCGTGAGATGCAAAATAAAATGGTTGATGCTATTAACATCAATGGATTGAAACCGATTATTGATAAACGATTTGGATTTGATGAGTTGGGTGCGGCGTTTCAGTATCAGGCTTCGGGTAAGCATTTTGGGAAAATCGTTTTGGAGTACTAGAATTAATTTTGATTTTTGAATTATAAATTTTGAATGTGTCGAATAACTTGTATTAAGTTTTTTCGACACATTCAAAATTCCTCACTTGCCTGCTGGCAAGCAGGTTCAAAATTAACCTAACGACTCGCCAACTTAGCTCCTAAAAATCCCATCGGAAAATATGCTACAACTAAATCTAAAACAGAAAACCAAATTGGCGCATTCGGAACCATCATAACCATTCCAATTCCACCTAATGAAAATACAGCTGCGATTATTAATCCTATTCTATTTTGATTTACACCTGCAATCTTCGCTGCTGTAAATGCTCCAACCAAAGTCCCTAAAGCATGTGCAAGAAATGGAAAAATAAATTGTTTAGCTTCATATAAATGAATGTTTGCTTTTATACTTTCCACATCATTCACATCAACACCTTCAGGTGCTGGAATAAACATTGGACTCAATGCAATCAATCCTCCATTAACTAAACCGCCGACAACAAGTCCTACAATAATTGCCAATATCATTTTTACAGTTGTATTCATGATTTTCGTTTTTTGTTTGTTTTGAAATATTTTACGAACCAAATGAAATCACCTCAGGTTCATAACCTCTACTCACCAAAAATTTATGCAACGCCTCCCCTGTCCCACTTGACCAAGTTTTCACTTTTTCAAATGGAACAATTTTCACTTCATCAATTTCTGGATCATTTAATTCTACCTCGCCATCAGCATAGACATGATAAGCCATGATGATTTGGTTCATTTTATTAAATGAATAATGACCTAGAAATCCTTTGATTTCTGCATCCAATCCGACCTCTTCTTTTACCTCTCGAAGAACTGCAATTTCAGGATGTTCATGCTTTTCTAAAAAACCAGTCACTAGTGCAAATATCTTTGGAGGCCAAGCTGCGTTATGTGCTAACAATACATTCCCGTCTTTGTATTCGATTACCGCAGCGACGACTGGCGTCGGATTTTGGTAATGGACAAAATCGCAATCAGCACTTGTACAGGCAACATAACCTTCTGTATTTATTGCTAAATCTGACTTGCAAGTTGGACAAAAATTGAATTTCATATTTAATATATTTTGTTTTTTACCGCAGAGTAAAAAATAACTATTTATTTTTTTTAACCATCGTTCCATCATAAGCAAAAAGCAAAACTTCACCAGACATAGTTGTTACTTTATAAAGTGGATTTTGAGTATTGATACTTTTATATTCTATTGGAATAATCATTTCACCTTTATGATTAATCACTCCAAACATTCCATCTTTTTTTATTAAAAATGCATTGTTACCAAGATGTCGAATTTG
>JALZVK010000389.1 GCA_023301005.1 Saprospiraceae bacterium
CTAAAGGTGCTTATACTTATGAATTTGCATTAGGTGATTCCTTAAAATTAGATCAAAGATATGTCGCTGAGTTTTTTTATAAAAAAAATAAAAAAAGCGTCAGCGTTCTTTCGCACAATTTTTATTACGAAGATTATCAATTGGATGAAGTCGAATATACATTTACAACAAAAGAAAAAATTTATAATAAGAATGACAAAGTCATTCTATTTGCAGAAGGAAAAGATAAAAATGGTTGGACTATTCCTGACGGTCAAGTGCAACTAACAGCGACACTTTATAATGTGGTAGATTTTGAAGGAGAGGAAGTTTATGTTCCTGATACACTTTGGAAAAGTACGCAAGACTTAAAGACGAGAGGTGAAACTCAAATTATTTTCCCTGCGGAAAATTTGCCAAGTGCTGCTATGAATATTCGAGTGACAGGAAGATTTTCGAATAGCAATGGAGAATTGCATACGGAAAGTCTCAACTTCTCCTATAACGGAAAAGAAGCATTCAATGAAAAAATAATGGTGGATTTAGAAGATGAATTTATTGTTGCAAAATATATTGTCGATGATGTAGAAAAAGAAATAGAAGGAAGTTTAAATATCGACGGTGGCGCAAATAATATTGAAAAATCTCGTACGATTCAATTTCCTTTTAAGGAAAAAATAAATCCTTATGTGAATGTTTATAATTTTGAAATTGGAGAATTAAAACGACAATTTATTCCTCGAAATCAAGAACATCAAGTTGTTGTCGTTGGCAAGCAAACTCAAGATTCTATTTTAATCTCAATTATAAATCCTCGAAACCTTCCAATCAATTATCAACTAAGAACTAAAAATAAATTAATCTCCAAAGGAAAAACGACTGACAAATCATTCCTTCTCCAACTCAAAAACAAAACGCACAAATCAGTTTATCTCTACTATCAATTTATATATGGTTCGAGAAGTTATAATTTAGAACAAAGTATTCATCACTATAAAAAATTATTATCTGTCGATGTCGAACAACCTCGAACGGTAGAACCTGGCGAGTCAGTTCAATTCAAAGTGGCAATTAAAAATGTAAAAAATAAACCTGCAAAAAATGTCAATCTTACTGCTGGAGCAATCAATGCACAATTCGATGATTTGGCAAATATCAAAGAACCTGCGCTCACTTATAAACCTACTCAAAAACCATTAGCCTATAATGAATATCGATTGGAGCAATTTCAAAATAAAAACAAACGACTTTCCATTTCTCCAAAATGGTATCAAGAATTGGAATTAGATAATTCACTTTTTCATCAATTGCGTCATCCAAAAAATGGAATTCATTTTCATTATACCAAAATGACTTCGCAAGATTCCTTCTATCATAAGGTGGCGCAGTTTGCGCCTTACATCGTTAAGGGTGGAAAAATGGAACCTATCTATTTGATTTATTGTAATCGAAAATTAGTCTATTACTATGATGTGTCAGATAATCCGCCTTACAGTTTTATAGGTCAAGATGGTGAAAATCAAATTACGATTAGAACTCGTGATGCTGTTTATACTTTTGAAAAGGTAAAATTAAAAGCAGGTCATAAGCTAGAATTTTCAATAGATGAAAATCAATATTTGAAACATGAGTTAGGAAAAAATATTATCCGTAAAAGCACTACTATAGAATTGACTAGAGCGGAAAAAACTTTATTAAATAAAAAAATATTTCTTTTTAGAAATTTAAAAAGAGGAGCGCAATATCATATTTGGCAAGATGAGGAAAGTGTTCATCAAATATTTGAAAGCAAATACCATCATAATAAAGTTTATCAAATAGGTCCATTCTATGATAATATTTCGATGAGAATGATAGAGCAAGATGGTTGGAATAATACATTTAGATTTGAACCTAACTTCATCTACGAAGTAGAAAATAATCGAGAGCGACTTTATCATGCTCCTTTATTTAGAGAAAAGACAAAAGTCGTTTTACCTGAAAGAATCAATCAAAAAAGAATTGGGCAAATTGCACTTTCTCCAAAACAGATTCAATTGAATACGCCATTTAAAGAAAAAATGAAAGAATGGTTTTCTAGAAATAGAAATAGGAAAAGAGTTAATAATTCTCCTAGCGGAAAATATAAATTCAAATATCAAAAAGCAGATTCTTCGATTTATGCAATTGTATTGTTAGAAAATGATAGCACATTTGAAATCTATAATTCAAATATTCGACAGTTTAGATATTTACCTCCAAGAGATTTTAAAATGTTTTTATTTACAAAACATGGTAACTATATCGAAAAAGATATTGCCATTAAAGCGAATCAAACCTTATATCAAGATTTAAGTAACAATGCTTTTACAATTGATACAGCACAAGTTTTATTTGAAAAAATATTCTTAAAGTTCGGAGAAAGAAAAGGAAAGAAGAATGAGGCGCAGTTTTATTTTTCTCAAAACAAAATTAAAAAAACGGATATTCCTGCGCTTGGAAGTATTCGAGTTTCGGGAATTATTAGAGATAAAAATGGTGAAGCACTTATTGGAGTTTCCATATTAGAAGCAGGTACAGAAAATGGAACTGTAACTGATATTGATGGTAGGTATTCTTTGGTGATTTCTCCTGGAGCTTCTATTGAGGTAAGTTATACAGGGTATCATACTCAAAAAGTAACAGATATAAATGTCTCTAGCGATATAGATATTACTTTAACTGAAGGTGTACATCTGCAAGAAGTTGTTGTCGTAGGGTATAAGGTGCCTCTTATTAAACAAGATGAAACCTCTCTAGGGAAAACTGTAACGAGTCAACAAATCAGAAATCTTCCTACTCGAAATATAAACGCATTAGCATCAAAAACAGCAGGAGTTACAATAAGAGGTTCTCGTTCAGATGCGACGGACTATTATATAGATGGCAACCGAGTTACTGGGCTAGGTATAGAAAAACAAAAAGCAGCTTTAGGTTACGCTGTTACAACTGTGGAATTACGTTCTCAATTTTCAGATTACGCTTATTGGCAACCCAATTTAATTACAGACCAAAATGGAGAAGCCTACTTCACCGTTACCTTCCCTGATAATATTACCGCTTGGAAAACCTATGTCGTAGGCATGGATAAAAAGTCTAGAGTAGGTACGAATATTTCAGAAATTAAAGCCTTAAAAAAATTAACTGCTCAATTATCACTTCCTCGATTTCTTATTGAAGGAGACGAAACGAATATCATTGGGAAGTCGATTAATTTCACATTGGATTCATTTAATGTCGTAACTGCATTTAAGTTAGGAGATGAAATTTTAAAAACAAATGAAACTGAAATCAAAGATGCTTTGATTGAAAAAGCAAAAATTGCTGCGACTGAAAATATGGATTCGTTGACACTTTCTTATTTGTTGAGTATGGAAAATTATGCAGATGGAGAGGAACGACAAATTCCGATATTCCAAAAAGGCGTAGAAGAATCGAATGGTGTTTTTAGAGTTTTAAATGATTCGACAGATTTCCAAAAATCATTTGATTCTAGTAAAGGTGCAGTCCAAGTGAGAATCGAAGACAATGTATTGAATGTGCTTTTGGAAGATTTGGAATATTTGAAAAAGTATCCTTATGGTTGTAATGAACAAACGGCAAGCCGCTTGATGGCGCTTTTGTTGGAAAAAGATTTAAGAGAATTATTAGGTCAAAATTTTGAAGATGAAGATAAAATCATCAAAGCGATTCTTCGATTGAAAAAAACGCAACGACCTGACGGTTCGTGGGGTTGGTGGGCAAATGGAAAAGAAAATATTTGGATGACTACTTATGTTTTAAATGCACTCCACCAAGCTCGAAAAGCGAATTACAAAACGGAAGCATGGAATCAGAGTTTGATTTTTTTGACAAACTCTATCAAGCAAATGAAAGGAAAAGAGTTATTGAATACGCTACTTTTATTTTCTGACGTAGAGCAAAATTTAGATTATAAAAAATACATCACGCAACTCGATACCACAACTAATTCGATGTATGATAAATTTGCGTTGATAAAAATTCGTCAAGCTCAAGATTTGCCGTACTCGATGGATTCTATTTTGCAACATAAAAAAGAAGACCTCTTTGGAGGTTGGTATTTTGGAGAGGAAAATTATCGTTGGTATAATAATAATTTTCAATTGACGCTATTAGCTCATGATATTTTTCAAAAAAATAACAATACACTTACGGTCAAAAATATTCAACAATATTTTTTAGCAAAGAGAAGTAAAAGAGGTTGGCGCAACACTATCGAAACTGCAAAAATCCTTAAAGCTATTCTTCCTGACTTGATGAAAAATAAAAATGGTTTAGTCAAAAACAAAGTTCAACTTTCAGGAGCTATCAACGAAACGATTACGGAATTTCCTTATGAAGCAACTTTTACAAGTGACCAAAATTTAGCAATTAATAAAACAGGAAGCAGTCCAATTTTCTTTACGGCTTATCAAGAATTTTGGAATAAAAAACCAAAAAAGAAAAATGACATTTTTTCTATAACAACACATTTACAACAAGACGATAAAAAAACAGATAACTTAAAAGCTGCTGTCGCAGCTGATCTTATTGTAAAAGTAGAAGTCAAAAAAGCAGCCGAATATGTGATGATTGAAATTCCAATTCCTGCGGGATGTTCTTATCGCTCCAAACCTAATTACTACAAAGGTCAAGAATCGCATAGAGAATATTTTAAAAATAGAACGGCAATTTTTTGCGAGAATCTTCCTGTCGGAACTTATGAATATAAAATTCCTTTAGAGCCTCGATATAGCGGAACTTACACGTTGAATCCAACTAGGGTGGAGCAAATGTATTTCCCAATTTTCTATGGAAGAAATGAAATGGAAAAGATTGAAATAAATGAATAAAAAAAAATCCCCAGCAAGCGCCAGGGATTTTAAAATATCAACTAATCAAAATTCTTAAAGTATTTTTTTAGAGCAGAGAATAGAGACCACTTCGTTGAGAAAAAAGAGACGACGATATTATTTTAATTAGAAGAGTCTTTACTCCCTCAATGAAATGGTCTCTCATCTTTCTTCTAAAAAAATGTCTGACCGCCGAGTTCCGCAAAGCGGTCAGACTAACAGTAATTATACTGTTATCAAACTACTATATTAATTATTTCAGAAGAGAGTGAAGAGACCATTTTATTGAGTGAAAAGAGGATCTTCGATTTTAGATTTCTTATCTCTTTTCCCTCTTCTCTGTTCTCGCTTCTATTTCTTTTCCTTTTCAGCTTCTCTCTCTGCTCGCTTCTTTTTCCGTTCCGCCTCCTTTCTATCTTTCTCTACCTGAAGTTCATCAATGATAATTTTAGGGTCAATATCAAAACTAATTCTGCTTCCATGTATCAATCGCTTCCGTAGAGTATCTGTTACTTCTAATTTTATTTTATTTGTATTTTCAGCTTGTACGTAAGCATTAGTCGTAACATAATGTTCAGCATCCATATAAGAGCGATACAATTTTGTATGTAAATATTTTCCTTTTCCTTTAATATCAGATCTTGTTTTTTTAAAATTCAAGTGTAAAGAATCAACATCAACAAAGACTTTTACCTCTTGACTATTTTCTCCTTTCACTAATAATTTTTTTCCATCAAAACCTGAAATTCTAACATCGTCAGTATCTTCAATATCAATCGAATTCAAATCAGGTGCAGTAATTTCCAATTTCAATGAACCTTTTCGGCGATGTTTTTTAATATCTTCAATCATCAAAATATCTCCAATCTGTTCCATTTCTATATCACTCAAATATCGTTCTTTACCTGAAAGTTTTACATCAAAAGTATCGCCTTTACTGATGACCACTTTTATATCTCCTTTTACATTGACACTATTAAAATTTTTAAATCCTCTGTCACTTCCGATGACTTGAGAAGCATCCTCTTTGGAATAAAATTTTTCTTTTTGCATTGTCCAAGTATGTACCCCAAGCCAATTGACAGGTGGAATTTTTCCTTCCCATCTTGAGTGACTACTGATATAATGTTCTAAACGATTTCTTTTCTCTGTACCGAATTGTACACTTTTTCCTTCTGGAACTTGTAGCACCAATCGAATTTGTTGACCTCTCCATTTACTTCCTTTCTTCACAACAAAGTCAGCAGGGAAAACGATTTCGTTTTCATTTACAACAGGTTCATACTTAATCGCATTTGTCAAACTCTTAATTTCGCTAGAACTTCTTCCTCTTGAAAAATGAGATTGAACTATTCGAAATTGATTGTCAGGTGATTTCTCAAAATCAATCTTAATATTTTCAAGTACTAAATTGTCATCAATAATTGTAGCATCATCCATATTGAAAATAGTATTCTTCCCAACCCTTTCTCCCATTTTCAATTGTACAGTATCTACTACAAAACTTACCTCTTTTGTATTTTGAGAAATTTCTCTTTCCTGATTAAAATCACGAGCGACCATCGAGCCAAGAAAAAAGAAACTGATAACATTAAAAATCCAAAACACGAACATACCATTACGAGTACGGGTACTCGTATTTTTATTAAAAATATAACGCGCAGCAAATTGTATAAATCCAAGTATAGGTAATGCCACGATAAAGAAAATATTACCTGCTCCAAAAAAGGCAACTAGTGGCGAACCAAAAAGAAATGTAGCGAATGGAAGACCTACGATAAATCCAATTATCAAAGCAATCCACATAGCAATCATAGCGATTATTAATCCGAAGCCTACGATAAAAATAATAGGCTTCCATATTTTAAGTATTGTTCCTAAGACTAAAGCAAAAGTTCGACCTATTGAAGATAACCCTTTCTTAATGGCGCTTCTTCCACCACTTTTTTTGGACGAACTTTTTTTTTTGAACCTAACTCACTTCCTATTTCATCTAACTTATCAGCGAACACATCAATTTCCTCTTCGATGATTTTTCCAATATTAGAAACATTGATAGGTTCTCCTTTCATAGCCAATCGGTCACCTGCGCTTTTTGCCTCAGGAATAATTGCCCATAAAATTATATACAACCATAACCCAATCGTACCTGAGAAAAATCCTAAAACAAATATCAATCGTACCCACATCGGATCTTCAATTCCAAAGTATGCAGCAATACCTGAACACACTCCACCAACAGTTGTATCATCTGGGTCACGGAAAAATCGTTTTCCAGTTTTGTACTCCGTTTGTTTGCCTTCAGTATGAGCATGAGACTTTTCATAGAAATCATCTTCCTCCATAGGCTCCGCACCAAATTCTTCAGGCGTTCCCATGATAGCTATTCCAGCTTCGACATCTCGGAAGGTAACAATACTTCTGCCATTTAATTGATCTTGAAATAACTCAGCCATTCTTGCTTCAATGTCGCTTGTGATTTCTTCATAACCTTCCGACTTTTTGAAGTGGTTATGAATGGTCTCCAAGTAGTTCTCTAAATGCTCGAAAGCATCATCATCAATTGTAAATGGATACCCTCCTAAGTTGATGTTTAGTACTTTATTCATTGTTGGTTAAATTTTTAGTAGATTGATTTACAGCATGTAATAAGTCTGTCCAAGTTGACATTAAGCCATTTAAAAATTCTTCCCCTAAAGGTGTTATTTGATAATATTTTCTTGGCGGTCCTTGTGTCGATTCTTTCCAGGTATAATCCAAAAGCCCAGCATTCTTCAGCCTAGTGAGCAAGGGATATATTGTCCCTTGCTTAACTATGAGTTTTGAATCTTGCAGTTTTGCAATTATTTCTGAAGGATAAATTTCTCCCTCTGAAATAATCGAAATGATACAAAGTTCCAATACTCCTTTTCGCATCTGCGCTTTTGTATTTTCTAACTTCATAATTCAAAGATAGAAAAACAAATAGTACTATGCAATACATAGTACTAAGGTTTAACATGGTACTATATGGTTTTTGACTTGTAACTGGTTGGTAATCAATTAATTAAGTTCTTTTTATTTTAAATAAATATTTCAAATATTTTTCACAAAAACAGAAAAGGCATTGAAAATCCTTTTCAATGCCTTTTTTTTGATTTCAAATTATTTAAATATTTACCTCAAAAAAGTGGAAAGTTGTAATCTTGAATTTTATAATAATGTCTTTTCTATTATGTAGAACTATTGTTATTTTTTTAAGATTGCCGGTGCTCTGCACTTTTTTATATCTATTTAAATATAATATACCAAGATAGCCGCTACTCTGTAGCTTTATTATATTTAAATTCTATAGCTACAGAGTAGCGACAATTTTAGGGAGTAGGAATTAAATAGTCTACCCGATTGAAGAGATTATTTATTTCCTACTCCCTAAAATCAATATTTAATGCAAATATCATCTCCCACAATTCTGAATAGCTATCCTACGCCTATAAATATATATTCATAACTTAATTACAGAATTATGACATTGTTTAGACAATGATGAGATACTTTTGTATTCTAAATATTCCGTTTAAAATATATGATTAACAATTTCAAAATATTAACAGTTACCCACAAAAATGTTCCCCTCAAGGCATTGGGTAAATTCATCGTTCCTTCAAACGATGAAACTGAATTGCAATTGAAATTGGATAAATTAAAAATGGAGTTTGATATAGAAGAAATGATGTACTTAGCAACTTGTAACCGAGTCATGTATTTTTTCTATACCAATAAAAATGTCGATACTACTTTCGCTACAGAATTTTTATCAAAAGCCAACCCAGAATTTCAATCTGATTTAGTTGATGATTTTCAGAAAAGAATAACCATTCTTGAAGGAGATAATGCATTGGAACATTTGATGGAAGTTTCGGCTTCGATTGATTCGATGGTAATTGGAGAGCGAGAAATATTAAGACAACTGCGAACTGCTTTTGAGCAATGTAACACTTGGAGTTTGACAGATGATCATATTCGATTAGCAATGCAGCTATGTGTGGAAACTGCAAAGAAGGTTTATTCGAAAACTCGAATTGGAGAGAAACCAGTTTCTATAGTTTCGTTAGCGATTCAAAAATTATTGCAAGCGCAATTTCCAAAAGATGGAAAGTTGTTATTAATAGGTGCAGGTCAAACGAACTTGTTGGTTTCTAAATTTTTGAAAAAACATGAATTCGAAAATGTAACTGTTTTTAATCGAAGCATTGGGAGAGCTACTTCACTTGCGGACAAATTCAAAGGGAAAGCATTTTTACTCGACAACTTAAAAACATATCAAGAAGGATTTGATGGAATTATTATTTGTACAGGAGCAGATAAAGCGTTGATTGATGATGAGTTGTACGCATCACTTCTGCAAGGAGATGAGAGTAAGAAGTTAGTGATAGATTTAGCAATTCCAAATAATATAGAAAAGTCTGTTGTAGAAAATTTTAATATCAATTATATCGAAATCGAAGATTTAAAAACTTTGGCAAAAGAGAATTTAGCATTTCGACAAAAAGAAATTATTAAAGCCAAAGAGATTATTGATGAGAATTTATTAGGCTTCCACAAAATTCATCGACAACGACAAATCGAAAAAGCGATGCGTCATGTTCCTGCCCAAATCAAAGAGATTAAATCTCATGCGATGAATGAAGTATTTAAAAAAGATATAGAAGGTTTAGATGAGAATGCACTAGAGGTACTCGAAAGAGTATTGACTTACATGGAAAAAAGATGCATTAGTATTCCGATGAAAGCTGCTAAGGATTCGGTGGTTTAAAATCTTGAACTTTTAGTTCGTCAAACTTCATACTTCTCAAATCCTTTTTCCCTTAGCGCAGCGTTCCCTTTTTCAAATCTCCTAATTCCTCGAAACCGCTCCCGCATCTTCATTAGCCACATCCACAATTTTTAAGAATTTTTTATCAGTCTTTAATTCCGTTTTTGATAAAGGAGGTTTTTGATAAAACTGACTTAAGATGTCAGCATGTTCCGTATTTAAAAAACGAATTTCCTTTCCTCGAATATATCCTCGATTACCATTAGCAGATTGTACATACAAGTAAGGTGTGATTCTCTTCTCGCCATTTTGGACAAAGAATTTTTCAAAATGCTTGATAATGATAAAAGGAACATTTGGTTGTAATTCTTCAATTTTATTAGAGAGAAAAGAAGTTTCTGATTTTATAAAAATTTTAGAATTAGCAACAATGCCCTTAAGGGCATTTCTATTTTCTTTATAAAATTGTCGAAAGGTTTTTTTACGTTTATCCCACACATAAGTATAGGTGACAAATTCCATACAACGTTCTTGCGTTTGACTTTTTTCATCAAAAGGATAAGGAAGACTAAATCTTTTGCAAGATAAATAATCAACATATTCCACACGGATACTTTGTCTATTGACTTCGATATGTTTGTACATCGTAGGTGAAATCAAATCATCATCATAAGTCAAAGTCATTCGTTCATTCAATACTTTTTGAAGAGAACCTGACTGTATAGTAAATACTTCAAAAACTCTATTTTCCAAATCACTCGAAGTAGAGTAACTATTCGTTTGTAATAAAAAATCATCCACCTTGTCATTAGTCAAGTCCTTCATTTGAAATAATGAAATTTCTTTTCGACCCATTGCACTTTGACTTTCATAATTGATGTGAACTGATTTCCCATGTTCATTAGTGATTACGATATAATATTCATGGTAAGTCGGATTTAATAAATCATTGTCATGTAAATTGTCTCGACCTTCTACCGCAGCAATCCAAGTAACTGATTTTTCAAAACCATTATTAAAAGTAAATTTTTCTTTGTGAAGAGATTTTAGCTTTGAGTTTATTTTTTCATCCTCCATAACGACTGCAATTCCATCACCATAAATCCAACCTTCTTCCCCTGATTGAGTTTTGACAAAATACCATTTGAATTTTTGATTTTGAGCATCATCCAAATGTTCAAGAACTGTTTCTCCGAGTACCTCCAATAATTCTCCTTCCGAAAATTTGATATTAGAATGTGTAAAATAAGTACTATCAGGATAAAGCGTAACAGTATTCAATACCGTTGCTACTCGACTCGTAAAAATCAAGTCAGAGGCATTTGAAAAGAAGGAAACCAATGAAAAAAGAGTAATAAATAGAAATTTAAATTTCATTTTTTACTTGTTTGTTTTTTTGAAAAAATAAACATGATTTAATAGAGTTCTAGTAAGGTTGGTTTCTTAAATAGTTAGGTAAAATAAAACGTAGAATTATAAATTATGTTTTCTTTTACCTAAATACTTATAACTACGGATAGGTATATTTCTAAAATAAAAATACACAAAATTCATGCTATTTCTAGAAAAATCGCCAACTTTGGAAAGTTAATTCCTGAGAATACTTTTATTAGACAATTACTTAACTAAACGAACAAACAATGAAAAGACTTATTTCTCCTTTTATCTCTTCAATTATTATTCTTTGTTTTTTTTATAACAATACATTTGCGCAGCGTGATTTTTCTAAAGTAGAAATCAAAACGGAACAAGTTGCCGAGAATATTTACATGCTCATGGGGAGCGGAGGCAATATCGGAGTGCTTGTCGGAGAGGATGGAGTATTTATGATTGATAGTCAATTTGCACCATTG
Source organism: Saprospiraceae bacterium (assembly GCA_023301005.1). Lineage (GTDB taxonomy): Bacteria > Bacteroidota > Bacteroidia > Chitinophagales > Saprospiraceae > CAJQQY01. The sequence goes on from JALZVK010000389.1 coordinate 11,499, forward strand.
AGTGAAAAAATTGCAAAAGCGATTGGTAACTTAAGTGACAAACCTGTAAAGATTTTATTCAACACACATTGGCATGGCGATCATACAGGAGGTAATGAAAATTTTGGAAAAAAAGATGCAATGATTGTCGCACATAAAAATGTAAAAGAAAGACTAAGTACCGAGCAAAAAAGACCTTTCAATCGTTCGACTCCTGCAGCTCCAGAAGTAGCTCAACCTGTCATTACTTTTGATAAAGAAATGACTTTTTACTTAAATGGAGAAGACATTTTAATTTTCCATTTCCATCATGGACATACTGACGGAGATGCGATTGTATATTTTCCCAAAAGTAATGTGATACACATGGGCGACACTTATTTTAAAGGTCGTTATCCTTATATTGATTTGGGTTCAGGAGGAAGTGTGGATGGAGTTTTAAAAACAATAAATGAAGTTATATTTTTAGCTGATGATGATACTAAAATAATTCCTGGACATGGTTCTTTATCCAACAAAGAAGAATTGATAGAATATAGAAATGTGATTATGTTGATAAGAGATAGAGTAAAAAAAGCGATTGCTTCAGGAATGACTTTGGAAGAAATTAAAACATCTAATTTGACTAAAGAATTTGATGAGGAGTGGGGAGCTGGATTTATAAAACCAGATAGGTTGATGGATATTTTTTATTCTGATTTTTCAAATTAGAAGTCTAATGAAGAATCCCGAATTTTCTAAATCGAAAATTCGGGATTTTTATTTTTTTTAAAAAGTCATTTTAGGCGCTTTCTTTTTAATCGGTTGCCCTTTTCTATATCTATAATCTTTAACCTTTCCGATATTTACAGAAACAGTAAATCCTCCGAAAAAATACCAATCTTTATTTGTAGCATTTCCTCTTTCTATACCAACAGGATCAAGTGTTATATTTTCATCATACTCAGGAGCTCGAAAAGAAAGTGTCCTAGCAATTTCGCCATGCTCTTCAGCTAATAATTGTAAGTCAGGATAAACCGTACTTACATCATCAATATAATCTGTAAATGTTTTTCTAACTCCAAATTCTAAACCAAGGTTTACATTTTTGTTAAGACTAAATTTTACACCAAGCCCAACAGGAATTCCAATTCCGAATAATTGATAAGGTTGGTCGTTACCGGGAAGACCTTGACCCTCTGTACCAAGTGGTTGCAAATCAACCCAAACTCCATCTAATTCTGCTTGAGGATTAAATGAAAAAGCTGATACTCCAGCAAAAAGATAAGGAGTGGTAATATGATCTCGAATTGCAAGATTATAATTAAGAATATTATATTCAACTTGGAGTCCTAATTCATAAATATCAGAGCGGAAACTTAGATTTCTTCTTCGATATCCTTTTGAGATATGACTATCTGCATCTGAGCCTTGAAGTACACCTTTGTAAAAGTGAGCTTTGACTGCCAAACGTCCAGTAAAATTATATCTAGCGAATGCTCCGAAAGCAGGAGCATAATCAGAAGTTTCCATTAAACGTGAAGCCAAGTCGCCATGGTAGTTAGATACTCCAGCAAAAATGCCAACCTCTGTATATTGGGAAAAAATATTTATTTGAAAAAAAATAGAAATGGTTAGTAGTACAATAATTCTTTTCATTATAATTAAATCTTTAGTTATCTAAGTGTATCAGTTTAACTTAATTCTTAGATCAAAAATCGCTTCAGAAAAGAAGTGTTGCTTGAAATAAAGTAAAATTTTGTGACAGGCATATATGTTAAAATTGTATATATGTAAAAGGTGACTTTAGATTTCCTTTTTTAGATTTATTCTCTAAGAGGTATTTATACATATATTGTTTGTAATCATACTTTTTTATAGTTAGGATAAATTCCTAAATTGTCATCGTTACTTAATCAACTTCATTTATTAAGAGCTTGTTGGGGAATTAGATTTTGAGATAAAAATGTTTGTTTTTTGATGAAACGATGCGAAAAAATAGGAACATAGTCTGCGCTATTTGACTTTT
>JALZVK010000390.1 GCA_023301005.1 Saprospiraceae bacterium
AGAAATAGATGTAAAATGAAAAAAGCCCCGTAATTCCAAAAATTACAAGGCTTTAAGTGAGGTCGCGGACGTACCTCAAAAGCTTAATTCATCTTAATTTAAGCTTTACTCAATTTCACTCTAAACATATTGATTTACAGAAACTTAAGAGTAATACACAAATCAAGGCATTGAAAAACAATACACCTATTTAATTAAAATCTGTCCCCTCATCTGTCCCCTCTAGATAATATTGCCTATTTTTGATATGGATCTTTAAAATTTAGGAAAATGGATATCAAACCCAAATTCTACCTACGGGACAAGAATACAGATAAGACAACCTCTATTCAATTGGTTGTAAACTTCAACAATCAAAAGCTAAAATACGGCACTGGTATAAGGATAAAACCTATCCTATGGGATCAGGCTACATTTAGACCATCAACAGATAAAAATGTTGCTAGGAAGCTAGATCCTAGCTTAAAGAAGGAGCTATCAATTATCAAAAACAGACTTGATATAATTTCTAAACAAGTAAAAAAACGGTATGCGTACTTGCTTGAACAAGAAATCTATCCATCAGCAGAAGAACTTCGTAACTATCTAGATGAGAATTTAGAATGGAAACTTGCCAAGCCAAAAGCTAAAGTACATAGTCTGATCAGTTACTTTGAAGCCTACATAAGTGAAATGCATACAGGCAAGCGAACTACTGATACTGGTAAAAGATTTGCAGAAGGCACAATCAAGAACTATCAAGGATGCCTTACTCAATTCAAGGACTACCAAAGCAAGAAACGTAAAAAACTACAATTTGAAGATGTTACAATGGACTTGTACGATAACCTCGTAGAATTCTTCAACAAAAAGGACTACTCACCAAATACCATTGGTCGACACATGAAGAATCTCAAAACAATTATGAGAGCGGCATTAGAAGAAGGACTACACGAAAACAAAGAATTCCAAAGAAAGAAATTTAAGACAATAAAGGTAGACACAACAGAAATCTACCTTACAGAAAAAGAGGTAAAAGCATTATTCAATCTCGACCTATCAAAGAACAAAGAACAGGAATTGATTCGAGATGTATTTCTAGTCGGTGTATACACTTGTCAAAGGTATAGCGACTATTCAAGGATTAAGGAAACAAACATTGAAACGACAAGCAACGGCACTAAAATTGTCAAACTGATACAGAAAAAAACTGGAACAGAAGTCCAAGTACCGATAAGAGCCGAACTAGAAACCATACTCAAAAGATACAATTACAATCTACCAAAGACATACGAACAGCGTGTAAACAAGGCTATCAAAAACATTGCTAAAATGGTTAGTATTGATAATGAAATACAAATTGAAAAAATCAAAGGGGGACTAAAAGTCAAGACATCTATTTCAAAACACGACCTAATAAAAACACATACAGCTAGAAGGACAGGCATTACAAATTTATACCTAGCTGGAATCCCTACACTCGCAATTCAAAAGCTTAGTGGACACAAGACGGAGGTCAACCTACTGAAATACATCAAGGTCACAAAAGAGCAGAACGCAGATATACTTGCAAGGCATCATTATTTCACTCAACCTTTGAAGGTCGCTAAATAATGAATCATGGAGACAGTAATGGACACCACATTAGACAAGGTAATTACATTAAAACAGATTACCCATTTTGTTGAGTTTCTTAAAGAGCCATTTAAAGTAAAAGGCAAATTAAGTGCGCAAAATGTGTCATCTGAATTTAGAAGCATCAAAGAAAAATACAAAGGCGAAGCAGTAGGAGGCATCAAAGGCAAATACTACATACAAGAACCAAACGAAAACGAACCAGAGGAACAAGAAGCCTATGAAAGAATAGAAATATGCCTAAATCTTCTTATCAAAATCCGACTCAAAAAGCAACAACTTACCTTCAGAAGCGCAGAAGGGAAGAAGAAATTGAGAAGTAAGTTTAGCAAACTAAAAAGAAAATTTCATACCAATTACAAAAACGAAATAGACTCTTACAATCAAAAGCATGACATAAGCAACGCCAATGAAATACACACTCAAAAAAAAGACATTACAAGAGTTGAAGAAATTGAGATTGAAAAAAATATCCTTGACAAGGATGGTAAAAGATACAGCCAAAAAGCTATCGCTATTTTCTATAATATTGCTGGTATCGACATAAAGGATATTAAAGAAGCTAATTCAATAATCAAAAAATACGGCTGGAATAGTGGTGAAAAACTATACAAAAATTATCGTAATTTCTTAAATAAAGATAATCGAATAAATCTTAGTCCTATTTCGAAAAGTGGTTATAACTGGCTTTTAAAAAGGTATGAGTCTGTGATTGGTCTTTGCCTAAATAATAAAGACTTAAAAAATATAGCAGAATCTGAATTAGCAGAAATTATAAAAAATTATGAAAATCATTTTTAACAAAAAGAAAGTAGTCCATACTGGTATGTACCACTTTCTACAATGAGTCTCCCATAGCTTTGCAATCGAAAGGTTTATTTCAAAAAATTAAAACCAACTATCAATGCAAAGTATTCACAATATTGAAGAAGCCCTAAAAGGGATAAGTCTTTTTGACGCAATTAGACTCATTTCAAAAAACATGAATCAAGGGACGGAATCCAAACCTGTTCAAGAACCTGAAAAAGATAAATTCTTAACAGGTAAGCAAGTAGACGAGATACTGCAAATAAGTAGCCCCACACGTCACAGGTACGCCAATGAAGGTATATTGACTCGACACAAAGTAAGTCGAAAGAAGATTCTATACAAGCAAGAAGAAGTACTCAAATTGCTACACGCAAAGGAATCATACTAATACCTAATCAAACTTATTTCTGAATCTTTAAAATCTCTCGCAATGGATAAGCGAACACAACGGAAAATATTTACTGAATACTTACACCAAAATTTAGCAACTGCCTCAATGGCATCTATTGAAACAGGAATATCAGAGGAAAATACTTGTAGACTAAAAAGGAAATTAGAAAAGGAAAAACTATTGTGGAAAGTAGAAGAAAAACTATGCAAGGTCACAAATAGATCAGTCTGGTATCTAACAACCAATCCAAAGTTAATAGAAGAATAGTCAAACTAGCAAAGATCGTAGTTGTGATAGACTTCTGTAACATAGAGACTAAAATAGAACGCCCAAAGGGATTAGGAAACGTTAAACGGGGACATATTACATATTGTGGCATTGACTTCTACAGACAACCTCAAGGATACTACATAGGAAAACTAGACAATATGCGATTGAAGATAATTGGAGATATTGAACCTAAACTAATAATCAGTAATTCGATACATAAGTACTTTACAAACGGTTTAAATTGGAATGACTTCACGCTATCAAATCTTTACGAAAGTATAGAAATGTTATCAGATGAATTTGAAACAAATCTATTAGATGCCAAACTATACGGTAAAATAGAATTTGCAGTAAACCTTAAATTAGACCCTAGCAAATATTACCCTTTAGCAAACAGCTATCTCAGTCGGTCTATTGAACCAATGACAAGGGCAAACAAAGTCTACGGATCAAGATTCAAATTGGGCAGCCGTAGCATAAAACAATATGACACAGCCAAGAAAATAGAGCTTTCAAGGGAGCAAACCCCAAAGCCAAAGAATAAAATACTTCGATGTGAACTAGTGACTGGTGTATCTGAATACAGAAAACGAAAGTTGCCCCTAACAAAGGTATCAGACATATTTAACCCTATCTTTATCGAAGGTATGGGAAAAGAGCTAAACAGAACCTTTGCAAGAATAAAGTATAAACAGGGACTACCTAAAGACATAACAAAGAAAGAATTTGAAGCTTATCGCATACTAGAAGGCATTACTCAAGAAGAACTCACATTGTACAAAAGTCTTATAAGTGATAGTACCCTTAAGCTAAGAAAGAAAGACTACAGGGCATACAAAGAAAAATGCGACAAAGAAGTAAATCTAACAAAAGTACTTGCCAATCAGATCCGTAAAAAATGGACAGAATTATCTAACAGTTAAAAACATTATTCCATACTTGTAATATAGATGGAATAAGGGGTAATATATTGACCTTTAAAAGGGACACAACGACAATAACTCTCTAACTGGCACACAACTTCAAATCAAAGGAATAACAAGGGAAAAACAAAGGAGAAACAGAGTAAAACAGGCAAATAACAGGGATAAACAATTACCAAGTGAAAAGCAAAGGAAAAGCACTTACAAATGATGAATAACAAGGAAACAACAACGAACAATTAGCATAAAAAGGCTGTCTCTAGATAAGTCTAAAAACAGCCTCAAATTGAATCTTTAAAATTGCCTTTCGGCAAATGGATAATGCGAAGATATGATTAATTATCTCAAATTAGATTACTTAAACACTACACACATTCCTTAATTTTCCTAGCAAGTTTTTCCATTCTAAAGCCTTTTCAAAGCTCTCAAAATAACTTTTATATTTGATAGTAATTGACTTTTCATCAATAATCTAGATCGAATATTAATTGACATTCTTTCTATTTAATGCTCATTTATATATTACACATTATTTTTTCGAAAAAATACACGTTTTGGGGTATTGGTCTAACACATAAAATAAAATATCTTGTTGGAGATAATTTTAATTATTATTAGATATTATCAAAAAATCATATACATTTACTGCACACTATGAACACAAAGAGAACTTTACCGTACAATAATACTAAGTATGAGGTAAGCTACAGTGTCTTTAGTTTGTTCATTTAAAAGTTACTTTAGCCCCTCTATCCTAGCCAAATACTTTAATAGATTGTTAAATAATAGCAAAATGTCCCATTTTGGATTGTTTTTTGCTCTGTAAATACGCTAAAGAACTACGATTTAAAGTTAAAGTGTTGACATAATAAATATTTTTAATTAACTAAATTTCTAAATCATGAATGCTACAATTAGTATAAGTCAAGCTCCCGAAGGAGATGGTGGTATTCTACTTGAAGTCACTAACTATCCTGTTGCTATAAGTAACAAGGGCGGCAAATGGACTGCTTTTAGTCCTATTTTTAAAGTTCTAGGTTTTTCAAGCGAAAGCGAAGAGGCAGCACTAGGCGATCTAGAGCAATCTCTATCATTATTTTTTAAGGTTCACTTAAAAAATGGCACTTTAGATGAAGCTCTAGAAAATTTTGGTTGGAAAGTACCATTTCTTAAAGAAAGAGAAGATCTCAAATTTAGATTTCCAACAATGAGTAGAATACCAGTCCAATCGCTAAATGTACCTGTTTACGCATAAAATAATCATGGAAGTATCTAACCATAAACTAAAAGAATTACTTGCAGATCAAGGTGCTACTTTCGATTCTGTACACGATGGATTTGAGGCTTGGCTTTATGATTTCACCGTAATAAGAATATCTTCAATGGGCGTAATAGATTTTGATCATTTTGAATCAATAGCTATAGATCAGCTAGAGATGAGTAGTTGGGGGTTTGACTACTGGTGTGGTGAGAATGGAATTTTCTAGTTGTGAAAAAAAAAGAAAGATAATCTGAGCAGCTTGTATATTAATACAAGCTGCTTTTTTTTGCATTGTGCAATAATGAGTATTAATATTAACCTGTAAGGGCTTCTCATTCTCAATGGATATACCCTTTTCTGTCCCCTTATCTGCCCCCTTAAAAAAGAAAGCCTCGTAAGTCATTGACTTACAAGGCTATTCTTTAAGATGTTGAGGTCGCGGACGGATTCGAACCGCCGTAGAAGCTTTTGCAGAGCTCTGCCTAGCCACTCGGCCACGCGACCATTTTACGATACTGCAAATATATATA
>JALZVK010000391.1 GCA_023301005.1 Saprospiraceae bacterium
TAATACCGAATTAATTGGAAGGTGTCGTATATATCGAATTAGATTTTGTCGATAATCAAGGCAAAAAACGCAGGGATAGCTTTGCTATCACGAGGCTTTTTAACGAAGAGTAGCGGCAAAAGATATTTCGAGATGTACGACATATTCCATTTAATTCGGTATTACTTAAATCTTTTAACAAAATTCTTTGCTAACCTTTTTAATTTAGCATCATTCAAATAAGTTTCACCTTGGCGACCTCCAACAATTTCTCTTATTTCTTTCATTATTAGTCCAGTCTCCGCATTGACAATTAATCCATATACACTCAAACTTCCACTTAAAATATCTGGATAAGGTTTATTTTTTCTTTCCTCATATATTTTTCTATTATGATAACCACGGATTTGGATGATAAGAATATAGTCACGATTTTCTTTATCTGAGAAGTATTCTGTGAGTGGTTGAATATCTCTTCCCATAGGAATTAGATGAAGTTGGTTTCTTTTTTTTAAACCAGGAAGCGTAGATCGAAATGCATTATATTCTCCCCAAACTAATCGATATAAATCATCCGTTTTAGTTTTATCATCTTCATCTAGATTTTTAGGATCTAAAATCTTAGGTTGCCTCTTTTTTTCCATGAATTCATTTCGAATAAAGTAACTTAATTTTTTAAGATACTTTTCTTCATATTGTTCTAATCCTTTGGTGTCAAGATTGGTAGGGTCATTTCTCTTATTAAAATCTTTAGTTCTTTCAGTTGAAATTTTTTTAATCATTTTTATTTGAGGAGGCATGATTAATAACTCTTCGAGCCTTAGTTGAGCAATAGCATTTGAAAAAGAAAAAAGAGAAATAATTAAAAATAAACTAGTTGATATTAATTTGGAGTGGTGCATTAAATTATTGTTTGACTGTTACTAAAGCAACGTTTTCCCTCGTTGGGGATTAGTGGATTAAATTTTTTTCCACCCCCAGCCCCCGCCAGCGGGGGAGAACATTGTGCTAAATAAAAAAACTTGTAGTAATGAACGTTTTATAACATTGAATTTTTATTCTCAAATATGACTATTGGAAATTTTAAATTTCCAACTTCCTTAATTTTTTTTATTCTTATAAATTTTTCGTAACCTAAATAACAATACACTTACAAGAAGTAAAACTTGAGGAAGATAATCAATTTCATGGATAACTCTTTTGGAATAACTAATCATAAAAATCAACCATATCCAATATCCACCAAAAGTATGTAAACGTTTCCAATTTGCTTTCGAAATTCTTTTTGTAAAAAAAGGAAACGAAGTCAATAACATCAAAATCAAAAACACATAAGCTAATCCTCCACCTAGCAATGAAGTTAATGCAGCTTGTTCAAAAACAGGATGAAAATATATTTGCAATAAAAAAAGAAAACCTAAATGAATCAGATGAATAATCGCAAATGAAATTCCCCAAAATTTTCGATTCATAAATAACCACCAAGAGAAAGAATTTTTCCCCCAACTATGAAATGCATTCGCTCCAAATGCTAAACAAAAATATACAACGGCAAATCGAGCAGTTAATCGAATCACTTGTCTTGTACTATCTTCATTAAATCCATTGGTATAAAATATAGCAAGGAATAGCAGTATTGATAAAATAGTCACTAATTTTATAATATCCCATTCCCATAAACCTCTTCCATTATTTGTAGATGATACTTTTGCCATTTTAAGATTTTAAATTACGGATATTCATAAGTTATACTAGTCAATGATTTACTGAAAAAAGAATTTTATTAAAGAAAATCATTTTTAAATTAGATGTTGAAAATTTAAAAAAAGAATACTTAAACCCAACCCTAAAGAAAATTTCCACGTGTAGTTAATCAGAAATAGAAATTCTAAATCTAATAAATAATATTATAACCAATTTTATAAATAAAAATTTAAAATGAAAAAAATAATTTTTACACTTTGCCTAACTCTAGGTTTCTTCTTTTCAAATGCCAACAACAATTCTTACGGACCTGATTCACTATGTTCAGTAACGATTGATGTTATTCAAGGAGGATTTTGTTTTCAAGCAAATCCATCTGGTACCGCACCATTTACCTATATGTGGAATGATAATTCAACATTAGATAATACTTGCCAAAATGCAATCATGAGTGAGTACTGTGTTACTGTTACTGATGCAGTAGGATGTGTTGCTGTAGCATGTGCTGGAACTACACCACCACCACCAACATGTGATGTAGTAGCATTCATTGATAGTACAGCTGTAGGTCTTGGGATTTTTGCAAATGGAACTGGAGCAGCACCATTTACATATCAATGGAGTAATGGACAAATCGGTTCAAGTATCTCTCCAACAATGTCAGGAACATATTGTGTAACCATGACAGATGTGTCTGGTTGTTCAGCTGAAGAATGTATTACTTTTATAGGAAGTGGAATTGGTAATAATTGTTCAGTTAATGTGAGCAATGTTGCAGGTTCAACTTGCTTAGATGCAAATGCTACAGGAACAGCACCTTTTATTTACTCATGGTCAAATGGTATGACGACACCAACCGCATGTAGTAATACAGTAGGTATTGATTCGTTGTGTGTAACAGTTACTGATGCGATGGGATGTGTTTCTACAGATTGTGGAGTAGTCGGAATAATATCAAATAATTGTGAGGTAACTCTTTTTGCAGATACTTCTAATCCAACTGGAGGAATTACAATTTTTGCAACTGGAACTGGATCTGGACAATTTACCTATCAATGGAGCAATGGTCAAATAGGGACAAGTAATATAACTGTTCAGATTTCTGGAACATACTGTGTTACCGTTACCGATGCGAATGGCTGTACTGCGGATGCTTGTACTACAGTAGTTACAGGAGGTGGAACTGGTAATAATTGTTCTGTAAGTTTTTCTCAAAGTCCAAACACACCATGTATTACAGCAACTCCATTTGGAGGTATTGCGCCATATACTTTTCTATGGTCTGGTGGAAATACAAATGATGTAACATGTGGAATATCAGGTGATACAGTTTGTGTAATAATTACTGATGCAACTGGATGTACTGCAACAGCATGTGAAATAATATATGTAGCTCCTAGTTGTGGAGTGGTAATCGGTACTATAGGAAATGAACTATTAGCTTGGGCACAAGGTGATTCAACTTCTGGATTTACTTACCAATGGTCAACTGGAGCAATAACTCAATCTATTACTCCAACTACATCAGGAAACTATTGTGTAACAATTACAGACTCTGATGGATGTGATGCATCTGCTTGTACTAATTTTACTATAGTAGCTGACGATATGATTAATGGATATATCGTTTTAGATTCGTTGAATACTCCTATCGGAAATGGAGTAAACACTTTTAAAGTGTACTTAATCGAGCATGATGATGTTGCAGGAACTTTAACTGCGATAGATAGTCAGTTAGTAACTTCTACGCCTAATATTTGGGCAGCTCATTATGAATTTACAGGAATTGCTGCTGGTGATTATTTAGTCAAAGCTGCTATCCAATTAGGTTCTGACCAATATGATAATTATTTACCTACTTATAATGGCGATGTATTGTATTGGGATGATGCGACTGCTGTAACGTTACCTAATTTCAATGTTAATCAATTTATCACAATGATAAGTGGAGTTAACCCAGGAGGTCCAGGATTCATTGGAGGATTGATAATTGATGGAGCAAATATTATGTCAGGTCAAGTAGAAACTAGAGGAGATGGCGATCCATTGGAAAATGTAAGTGTATTGTTATTAACTGATGCTGATGAGCCAATTACACATACGGTAACTGATGCTAATGGAGAATTTACATTCCCAAGTTTGGCTTATGGAACTTACAAGATTGTTGTTGAAGTATTAGGGAAAGAGCAAGGAATTAAGTTTGTTACTTTAAGTCCTGATAGTCAAGGAGCAAATGTTTACTTTGAAGTGAATGAAACTTTTGTAACAAAAGTAGAAGATGTACTTAACGGAGCTTCTCTAAAAGTATATCCAAATCCAGTTACAGAAATCATGAATGTTCAAGTTGAAATGAAAACAACTGTCTTGTTAAATATTAGTGTAACTAACTTACTAGGCAAGACTTTGATTTCTGAGAATAGAGAATTAACAGAAGGTATTCAAGACTTGAATGTTAATTTAAAAGATTTACCAGCAGGTATTTACTTCTTGAATTTGAGTGATGGTCAAGACATCATTTCACGTAAAATCATGAAGCAGTAAAATAGAATTGACAAAAAGGAAAACGGATAATTTAGTGATTGTTTTAATTAGTACTCTGTAACAAAAGTTGTTTGATATTTTGAGCTATGAATTTTTATTCAAATCGAGGAACGCACGGAACCTGATAGCCTTCTATCAAGGTGAGTACGTGACGATGAGTTGGATAAAAAGACATGTTCAAAATGTTAAAGAATTTCTGTTACAGAGTATTAAGTAGGTCTAAATTTAAAACTAAATATTAAAACATCCGTTTTCTTTTTTATCAATTATTAAAAGACAACAGACAATGAGTTTATTTTTTTTAATAGCCAATGAATATACCTATTCAACTTCTTAATGATTGCAAAAAAGGCAATCGACGTGCTCAATTTCAACTTTACAAAAGTTGCTTTAGCATGTTAATGGGAGTTTGTATGCGGTATAGAAAAGATGAGTCAGAGGCAGCAGCAATTTTGAATGAAGGATTTTTAAAAATCCTAAAGAACTTAGATAAGTATAAATCCAATGTACCATTTGAAGCATGGATAAAGAGGATAATGATTAATACGGTAATTGATGAATTTAGAAAAAATAGAAAAGTTAGAGAGCTAATAGAAAACACAGATTTTGAAGACTATCATAATCATGAAGGCTTGGTGGAAATGAATACTGCTGATTTGAATTTTGATGCAGAGCAGTTGGAGCAAATGATAAAACGACTACCGCCTGTAAGTCAGAAGGTTTTCAATTTGTTTGCAATAGATGGATATACTCATGCTGAAATAGGGGAGATGCTTGGAATTTCAGTAGGTACATCCAAATGGCATATATCTTCCGCAAGGAAGAAATTAAAAGAGTTTATTCAATCAGCCTTGAAAGCTGAGGAAAAGAGAAATGCGAATTTTTAAGTTTAGAATATTAAGAAATTTATTCAAAGAATAAATAAAACTATTAAGTAAAAGACCCCAACGGGGTCAAACAAAAAAACAAGGGGCATCGCCCCTTGTAAAATAAAATTAGGAGCTAGCCCTGAAGGGGCGAAATATCTTACTTACTGTTTCGCTCTTTCAGAGCTACCTTCTATCTTATTTTTTTCAAGGGGCGATGCCCCTTGCTATTCTGTTCAACCCCGTTGGGGTTAGATTACTGAACAGTTACGAATAAATAAATAAGTCTTTTATGGAAAATAACTTCGACAAATATTTTAAAGATAATCTCGACAATCGAAAGTTTGAGATGAAGCCTGAGTTTTGGGAAGAGGCAGAAGCACTTATCGTTGCAGATGAGAAGCGAAGAGGTTGGTTAGGTTTTATGAAATGGTTCGGGTTGTTACTATTGGTTAGTGTAGTTAGTTTTTTTATATGGAAAAATGAGATTTCAAATTCATTAGTGAATTCAGTTGAAACTAAAAATGATAAATTTGAAAACTCAAGCATAGAGAAAAATCAAGATTTTTCAAGTGATGTTAAATTTGAAAAAAATAAAACAGCAACTATTCAACAATCAAATACTGTTGACAATTTTAAAAATAAAACAACTCAGACGAAGTCTGAAACTGAAATAACAAACTCTATATCTAAGTCGAATGAATCTAAAGATTCATATTCTTTTTCAAATTCAAATAATCAAATTCAAAATAATTCAGCAAAACCTTTTTCAAATACTTATACCAAATCAAATTTCAACACATCTATTAACAATACATTTCCAAATCAATTTATTCAAAATAAAATCACTAATCCTATAATTGATAAAGAAGAAAATGTAGAAACTAAAACTACAATTCCATCTTCTACAATTCCATCAACGGTAGAAACAAAAGATGAAAAAGAAGATGAGATTTCAAAACCTATTGCAGCAGCAATAACTACAATTCCAAGTTTAGATTTTTTATTAAATAATAAAAACATGGAAATTCCATCAATTAATATTGACGAAACATGTTCTTATTTTCATGGAAAAAAGAAAGTGAGATTTGGAGTAACTGCTGGCGCAGTTGGTTATCCTTTAATTGAAAATAATTCTACTCAACCTTTTATAGGAGCTAAGGCTGGAATTTTTGCAGAATATAATTTCTTTACTTTAAAAAGAAAAGGACATTGGAGTATCGGAAGTGAATTGTTATATCATTATCGTAGTGGCAATTTTATAGCAACTCAATCCAATGAAATTATAGAGTATAGTTTTGGTAGAAGAATTACAACAGATTTTTTAACTCCAAAGAATTTACATTATTTGGAACTGCCTATTTATTTAAAATACAAATTACCAAAAGTCAATTTTGAAGGAGGAGTTTCTATGAATTATTTAGCAGGAGTAAGAGGAACTATAGATAGAAGTGATGCTAACCAAGAAGTTTGGATGAGCACTTTAGGCTTTAAAAAATATCATGCAAATGTATTGTTAGGATTTCAATATAAATTAAATGATAACATAGGATTTGGAGTAAGAATGAATTATACATTAGGCGGAATTTTAGACTCAAATGCAGTTGTACCATTTCCTAATGATAAAGTATTGCGAGAGTCAGGACCACTTTATTTGACATTTAAAGTGACACAATATTTAAAATAGAATTTGTCAAAGCATCATTAGTATGAAACAAATAACAATTTATATTCTATTGATAATCATAACGTTAGGAAGCTGTACACAGTCTGACTTAATTGCTCCTGAATTGGGCGAACCTGTGTTTACGATAGAATCAACATTAGATAACGAAGCGTTGAATTGGGCGGCAGGTGATGACAATGTATATATGTTTACCGAGTACTTAATAGACAGTTTGGATATTTATACATTTACGGGGCGACTAGCCAAAGATAGTAATTGCGTGATAGATTGTGAGGAGTCATTGACCTTCTCAATTAGGAGTAGTTATGCGACTCCTACGCTTGATGATTTGAATATTGATGATGCAATGGTTATAGGTGATTATGGATATTATTTGTCTAATGGTAGTGGAGTAACGGGTCATATTTATACTTTTGAAGGGGCATTAAATGATCCGATTTTTGGAACACAGGCGATTGAATATTTATGGACAATAAATGGAAATATAATCAATACTCCTTCGAGTTCTGTAATTAGTTATTTTGATACATTAGGAAATGACTTGACTGTAAGTTTGGAAATGATTAATCAAAGTTCATGTGCTAGTTATATTGAAAAAACAATTTCAGCAGGTCAGCTTAATAATTGTGATTTGTCATTTAATGTTGTTCAAATAGTTGATAGTTCTCAAATGCTTCAATATCAATTTTCCATCGATACTTCATCTAATATAATTGGAGCTTCTTATTTGTGGAGCAATTCTATGTTCTCCTCAGATTTATTTATTCTAGATCCATTTACCCAATTACCCAATAATATATTAAACTTTTCAATAATTGATTCTTTAGGAACTTGTGGAATAGATATGGGAATATGTATTAATTCAAATGGTGCTGGAAGTAATATACAAGGCATTAGTATTCCTGAATTAAATTATTCGGTAGATCCAATTGTTACGATGGACAATGAGCAATTCTCAAAAGTTATTATTGAATACAAAAATGCTGATGGTATAGTATATAGTTCTGCTAATACAGATTTTGATAACAATACTTTTACAATTACTAAAATTGAAGATTTTGAAGATAATGAGAATGGAGAAAAAACTAAAAAATTGACAATAGATTATTCAGCTACACTTTATACTACTAACGGTGATTCAAAATTTATTACAGGAGAAGGAGTGATAGCGATAGCTTATCCAGAATAGAATTTTTGGAAGAGGGAAAAGAGAACAGAGAGGTAAAACTAACTTGGCAATCTCTCCTCTCTGTTCCCTCTTCACTCTTCTAAAAAAAAAACTACCTTTTCTTTTGATTAACTTTCATCTTATGACTCAAGTTGTCCGATAGTGCAACTAAGTTCATCAACTCATTTATTTCATCCTGAGAAAAATATCGCCATTCACCCAAAGGCAAATTTTCCAACCGAATATGCATAATTCTTTCTCGCACTAAATCAGTCACTCGATAACCGAAGTACTCACACATTCTTCTAATCTGCCGATTTAAGCCTTGAGTAAGTGTGATTCTAAAAGTAAATTTACTCTCTTTCCTCACCTTACATTTATTAGTCATCGTATCTAAAATAGGAACACCCGAAGCCATGTTTTTGATAAAGTCATGAGTGATAGGTTTGTTGACCGTCACGACATATTCTTTTTCATGATGATTACCAGCTCTTAAAATTTTATTGACGATGTCGCCATCATTTGTCAAAAAGATAAGTCCTTCCGAAAATTTATCCAATCGTCCGATATAGAAAATCCGTTTATGAAAATTAATAAAGTCGATAATATTATCATCTACATCTTTATCACCTGTACAGGTGATTCCTTTTGGTTTGTTAAATGCTAAATAGATTGGCGACTCTTTTTCAGAAATTAATTGACCATCTAATTTTACGACATCTCCATCTTCGACTCTATTTCCTTTTTTAGCTATCGCTCCATTTATAGTTACCCGCTTAGCATCGATCAACTTATCTGCTTCTCTTCGAGAGCAAATACCTGCATCACCTATAAACTTATTTAGACTGATAGAATTTTTATTATTTGATGACATTATTCTGTTTTTTGCAAAAGTAATAAACTGTTTGGAAAATGTAGGTAGAGTTGTTAAGTACTTATGTCTAGGTACTTAATGTGTATAAGTGTTTATGAATATAGGTTGTCAAATACTTTAGAACTTTAATGAAATAAATCGAACCTTTTATTACGTAATACGTAGCAGTTTTTGCTCTATTCATAAATATATAAATTTTGTATATCAAAAGAATAAACCAAATATTATTGGGTTATATACGTCATGTGGAAAAAATATGCAAAAAAAAGAGATGCTAGAATTTTTTTTTTTAATGTTTAACTAGTTGATTATCAGTTAGTTTAATGAATGTTAAAAAAATATTCAAGTCTAATGGTTTTTACTTAAGTAATTGATAGTCAGTATTTTACGATGATATATTAGGTGTAATTATACTGTTACGATATTTTAATAAACATGTAAAAAATACACTTTATTATTATTTTTATTTCCGAATTTTTTATCAATCTTTGTGCAAATCGTAATGAAAAACCTGCACGGATAAGATAACTAACTATGTCTAATTCCGCCCTATCAGATTGAATTAAACTAACTGTGAGAAGCCCTTTATTTTAAATCTGATTTATGTAACCTCCTAAAAGAGAAAACATGACTGACAGGAAAATTACACGAGGAAAGGTATTACTAGCTGAACCATTTATGCTAGATGATAATTTCAAACGTTCAGTCGTACTTATGTGCGAACACGCCGACAGCGGAAGTTTAGGATTTATTTTAAATAAATCCTTGAATATGAAAATCAATGAATTACTTAATGATTTTCCAAATATTGAATCTTCTGTTTATTACGGCGGTCCAGTCCAAACTGATACTATTCATTACATTCACGACGTAGGTCATCTATTAGATGATAGCGAAGAAATAATGTCAGGTATTTATTGGGGTGGCGATTTTGAGCAATTAAAGACTTTAATTGCTACAGGCTTAGTAACGTCCAAAAATATTCGATTTTTTGTTGGATATTCAGGATGGACAAAATCTCAATTAAAAGATGAGATGAAATTAGGTTCATGGGTTGTAGCGGATATGGATTTAAAATATTTATTTAAATCTAAATCGGACTTATGGAAACGGGTAATGCACCGCAAAGGAGATGCTTATTCCGTAATTGCTCAAGTACCTGAGCAATACACTTGGAATTAACAAATTTGTGAAGCACTCAAAAAAGAATACTACAAGAGAGACTATTGAATTTATTTCAATAGTCTCTCTTTCGTTTGTAATTTATAAAAATATATAAATGAGGATCTACATATCTACTCCTGCTGATTTTAATTATGATGAGTGTTTAAGATTTTTAAATCGTGCACAATTAGAATGCTTATTTTTTGTTGAAAATAAACAAGTTATATTTTCTCTTCAAATAGATGCTACTACTTATATGATGAAAATGTATATGACAAAAAAGAAATTGGCTGTTGAAGATTTGCACAAAAAATTAAATCCAAAACATAAAAGTAGAATTAAAGAATATATACAAGAGTGGTTAGATATTGATAGAGATTTGAGTAGATTTTATCAGCAAGTAAAATCCGATAAATTATTACTTTATCCTATATGTAAAAAGTATAAAGGATTACGGCTGATAGGAATTTCTAATTTGGTAGAAGCGATTAGTTGGGCAATCATAGGTCAGCAAATTAATTTAAATTTCGCTTATACACTCAAAAGAAGATTGATAGAGAATTTTGGAGAACAAATTTCTTATCAAGATAAATCAGTTTATGTTTTTCCAAAACCTGAAGTTATAGCGAAACTTACCGATGAAGATTTACGACCACTACAATTTAGTAGAAGTAAAATAAAATACTTGACAGGAGTCGCACAAGCAATCGTCGAAGGAAAAATCTCTAAAGAGATTTTATCCAATATGACTTACGACGATGCCAAAGCAAAATTAATGCAACTCAAAGGAGTTGGTAATTGGACAGCGGATTATGTATTGATGAAATGTTTGCGATTTTCAGATGCATTTCCAATTTCAGATGTTGGCGTACATAATGCGATTAAATTTCAATTAGGTTTGGAAAATAAACCATCTATTGAAGAAATTGAAATAATGGCAAAGCAATGGCAAGGATGGAAATCGTATGCGACTTTTTATTTATGGCATTCTTTATTGAAAAATTAAACAGATTTTAAGATTCAGATTTTTTAGGTAAAAATATTTCAGCCATCATACACCTCGCGCTACCTCCGCCGAAAGTTTCAATCGTATTAATCGAGCTGTATAATATTTTTGTTCGTTTTTTGATTTCCCTAATTTGTTTTTTATTCAAAGATTTGAATGCTTGTTCTGACATGATTAAAAAAGTATCACCAGATTTATTTCTTACTTGAAGCATATTTCCAGCAAATGATAAAATCTGTTGAAAGGAAATATTAATCACTTTTTTATTCGTTTTTTTAAACAAATCCAAAAGCATTTGCTTTTGTTCTGCATTTTTAATTGTGTCCATACAGATTACTACAAAATCTTCTGCTAAAGCCATCATCACATTAGTATGATAAATGTCTTTGCCTTCTGCATCTACTGCTTGAAAAACAGCTTTTTCATAACCTTGAACTTGACAAAAAACTTCCAATAAATTTTTATCAGTACGTGGACTAGTACAAGCGTAAACAATTTTATTTACTCTATCCAAAATCATACTCCCAGTTCCTTCTAAGAATAAATTTTGAGATTCAAAATTCTCTAATCTTAATGTATTAGTAATCTCAAATTGTTCTCTTATCTGTTCGATAATTTCATTTCTACGTTCCTCTCTTCTAGTTGCAGAATACATGGGGTAGGTCAATACAGAACCGTCACTATGAAATGTAATCCAATTGTTAGGAAATACAGCATCTGGTTTTATAGGAGTTTCTGAATCTTCGATTACGATTACGTAAATACCTTGTTTTTTTAATTTAGCAACAAAGTCAT
>JALZVK010000392.1 GCA_023301005.1 Saprospiraceae bacterium
CCACCAGCAACTTGGCGAGTGTACCATTCCGTATTTAATCCAGCTTGTTCAACTATTACATCTTCCCAATTCACATCTAATTCCTCCGCCACAATCATAGGCATTGAAGTTTTTATATTTTGACCAATCTCAGGATTAGGAGAAAAAATAGTAACCAAACCATTATCTCCAATTTTTAAAAACGCATTAATATCAAACCATTCTTTAGGTAAAATTTTTATAGGTCTGACATCTTGAGGAGAGTTGCACGAAGTCCAATTGAATCCTAACAATAGTCCTCCGCTTGCAGCAGTTGACAATTTTAAAAAGGAACGACGATTAACTTTATTTATATTTTTCATAATAAATTTATTGATAAGTTCTTAGAAAACCTTTGAGTGATTAGCCCAAATAAATTGGTCTAAGAATTTTATTTTTTAAAAAAACAAAATGAAAATTTCGAAGAAATTAAAAACAAGAAAGAGTAAAATAAGATATTCGACTCATTCAAAATTCTTAATTCAATATTCAAAATTAATTCAGTTAGTAACAATAAAAGAATCCGCCCAAATGACGGAGTTATTGTTTTATGGTTACTTAACTATTCTTAGCCGCAGTTTTGATAGCAGCTTTGATACGATTATAAGTACCGCATCTACAAATATTTCCAGACATGGCACTATCAATATCTGCGTCAGATGGATTAGCATTATTTTTTAACAATGCTGCTGCATTCATGATTTGACCTGCTTGACAGTAACCACATTGAGGAACGTCATGTTCTCTCCAAGCATTTTGCAAAGGGTGAGAAGCATCAGCCGAGAGACCTTCGATAGTTGTAATTGATTTTTCTCCAACTAAAGAAATTGGAAGTGAACAAGAACGCATAGCTTCGCCATCTACATGAACTGTACATGCGCCACATTGAGCAATACCACAGCCGAACTTAGTTCCGACTAGCCCAACGTTATCTCGCAAAACCCAAAGTAAAGGAGTGTCAGCATCTGTTTCGACAGTTTGCGATTTTCCATTAATTTTTAAAGTGTAAGTTGCCATAAAATTGAAGTTTTATTTTTTTGCAAAATAGTTAAAAACTTTAAATTATTAATGGACTTTATGAGCAAATATCCAAGTTGTCATTTGAAACTGTGATATGGATTTAAATAAAAAAGAGATAGTGGAATTAATTCCACTACCTCTTTTTTGTTTTTTGTAAATGTATTGTTAGGAGATTATATCCAACATCAATTTTTCATTTCCTAAAAAATATAACCTACCTTCAAAACTAAATCACCTATCGATTCATATCCACCTCCAATGTTGAATCTATTATTGATTTGAATATAAGCACTTGCAGAAATTCCTAATCTATGATGAGTCCTAGTAATTAATACGGAATCACTAAATTCTGTATCTTTTATATAATTATAACCTGCAAGAAAGTTGATATAAGGACGAATATTTTTATCACTTTTAGCAAAATAAAATCGAGCACCTGCCAAAGCATTTCCAGAAAGTATTTCCCCTCCGTCATGCGAAAACAAATTATCATCTCTGTCAAATCTTGAAAATGAAAAAGAGAGTTGACCTTCCGCAGCAATTCTTTCACTAACAGGGGAATGAAGATTATAACCAACATATAAACCTAAATCAGGTGCATCAAAAATATAAACAGGATAACCTAAGTTGATAGTTTGATAAATAGTAGGTTGTACAGGATCTGTATTTTGAGCGAAAGAATTATTTAAAGAAGCTATAATTAAAAGTATAACTGTGATTAACTTTATTGAGTGATTCATGTTTTCTTTATTTATAAGTTACTTGTAATTTATCGTAATCAATTATGATTCAAAGATAAGAAGAGAAAGAAAGTGCTTAATATTAAATACCAATTCCTATACATATTATTTTATCTTATATAGATAATTGTCTACAATTTATATAATAAAATCAATGGTTTTCAAACTATTGTCTATTTTTACAAAAAAGAAGACATTAATATAATCTGAAAAATTTCAATGATAAACATAAATCTCTTACGAAGTCTCTCTAGTTTAACACTACTAATTTGTTCCATTCAAATTTTTGCTCAACCTGCTATTGATGTTTTTTCAAATGAAAAGACGGATGCCGATAACTTATACTATCGAGGTGATAGAGCAATGAATAAAGATAATTATGATGCTGGGATTTTATATTTTAATAAAGCAATCCGATTAGATTCTACTCATGCAAGATCTTTCAATAAAAGAGGATGGTGCTATTTTGAAAAAGATAGTATCGACTTGGCACTTCAAGATATTGATTCCGCAATAGTGCTTTCTCCAAAGTTAGCCAACGCACATTATAATAGAGGAAGAATTCATACCAACAAAGATGAATATGCAAAAGCATTGTTAGATTTTGATAAAGTCATAGAAATTAGACCTCGTAACTCAAGAGCTTTTTTTCAAAAAGGAATAGTTTTAAAAAAATTAAATAGGACGGAGGACGCAATCAAAAATTTTTCGAAAGCAATTGAAGTTTCATATTATAATGATGACGAAGAATATTTTATTGAAAGGGGAGAGGCTTATAGAGATTTGGATTCTTTGGAAAGAGCGGTGATTGATTTTGATACTGCAATTATGATAAGTCCTGGTTTGACATTGCCATTACGGAAACGAGGGAATGTATATTTCGAGCTGAAAAAATATGACTTAGCATTGGAGGACTATAATCAAGTTATTGAAATTGATAGTTCAGATTTTGGTAATTGGTTCAATAGGGCAAGGTTAAATTTAGAAATTCAAGAATATGAAAAAGCACTTATTGATTTAGATAAAGCCATAGAACTTAAACCTGATACAGCTTTTCTTTTTTATACTAAAGGTATTGCATACCATAAAATGGATAAATTAGATAAATCAATAAATGAATATTCTAAAGCGATTAAAATAGATTCGACTTATGCCGACTCTTATAATAATCGAGGATTGGTGTATTATATTTTAAATAAACAAAAGGAAGCAATTGCTGATTATACAATGGCTATTCAAATTGATTCGTCAAATGCTGCGTACTCATTTAATAACCGTGCAAACTCCTACCGTAAAATAAATGAATTTGAAAAAGCAAGAGCTGACATTCAAGCGTCTATAAAATTATATCGCCACAATGGTTATCCTTATGCAACACTCGCAATGATTTATGCAACTGAAGGCAACGATGATTTGTGTTTTGAAAATCTAGAAATTGCAGTTACCAAACCTCTTCCTTATCCTCTTAATGAAAAAATGAATGAGGAAGATGTATTTAAAAAATACTTAACAAATCCGAAGTTTTTAGAATTGCTTGAAGAGGAGGAGTGACGTATTTATTTCCTAACTCTGCGGTAAAAAACAAACAAATCAACTCGTCAAAAAATCCTCACTAAAAAAAGTGTCATCACTAACCTCTTCGTTAAAAATAAATTTAGCTTTGCGGAATAATTAAAATTAACAAATAATAATGACCGAAAGCAAACGAAGTTCCTGGTTAATTCCAATCTGTTTTGTCATCGTATATATAGTATGGGGGACAACCTATTTAGCCAATGCTTGGGGCGTAAAAGAAATTCCACCTTTTATGTTTTCGGGAATGCGATTTATTACTGCCGGAAGTATATTGTTATTTCTTACCAGTTTTTTCACACCAATCAAAGTCACTTGGAGTCAATTTAAAAATTTACTCTTTGCAGGATTTATGTTATTTGGAATTGGAAATGGATTAGTGACTTGGGCACTTCAATATGTACATTCAGGAATTACAGCATTAGTCATCGCCTTCGAACCTTTGCTTGTCGCAATATTATTATGGCAAATGAAAAACGAACGCCCACAAACTAATACATGGATAGGCATCGCTTTGGGTATCATCGGAATGGTGCTATTGGTAGGGCAACCCGAGTTGGTTTCGAGTAGAGAATGGATCATAGGCTTGGTCTTTATTATCATTGCAAATCTCGCGTGGGGATATGTCTCGATTTGGATTTCTACTGCGGACTTGCCAGCATCAGTTTTTCAAAGTGCAGCTTTGCAAATGTTGATAGGAGGAATGATTTTACTATTTAGCAGTTTTGTGATTTTGCAAGAGTATCAAACTTTTGATTGGCAACAAGTTTCATCTAAGGCGATTTACTCGTGGATTTATTTAGTAGTCTTTGGAGCGATAATGGCATTCTCCGCATTTAATTATTTGTTGTTAAATGTATCGACGACAAGAGTCGTAGCCTCTGCTTATGTGCATCCCGTAATAGCATTGTTTTTAGGTTGGTATTTGAATAAGGAAGGAATATCGACGCAATCATTATCTGCTGCTGCAATATTATTGACGGGCGTTTATTTTATCAATAAAAATAAAAAGGTGACGGATAGTCACTAGGAAAGATAAATCCCGTAGCACGGTTTTCAACCGTGCCACGGTTATAAGAACAACTATCTTACTTTACTTGTTTAAATCCATGGCACGGTTGGAAGAAACATTTTTTATTAAATATTATTTATCTAGTATAATATCCGTGGCACGGTTGAAAACCGTGCTACGGGTATCTACGAAATAACCAATTTTTGTTCAATCACCCGATTATCCTCCAATCGTATTTTTAAAAAATAAGCACCTTTAATATTCAACTCAATCTCCTGTAGATTTTTATTTTTTAAATTATTAAATCTACGTACCTCCTGCCCAATCGAGTTATAAATAATAATATTATTGACACTAACATTTTCCCATTTAACTTGAAAAGGTCCAGTACTCGGATTTGGGAAAATATCAATGTTTTCCGTATCTAACAATGTATTTACATTTACAGGATTATCTTGCAAACAAGGATACGCTGCTACATCACTTATAATCGTAGGAAATAAACTATACAAATTTACACCAGGACAAACAGTAGAACTGCAAGCATTCGGAGAATCATTTCCGTCCAAATGACCTGAGATATGATTTAATGTAAGTTGCGAACTTTGATGCAAAGAACTACCCGCAGCATCTATATCATTAGAACAAGCCGCCCATGCTAAAAAATCTTGCAAACTTAAAATCCCATCTGAAGCAGGAGTGGCTATTTCGTAATTTCCAATAAAACAAATACTAGTCGTCTTTTCATTCATACAACTAAAATGAGCACCTTGCAAACCTTCGCCTCGACCTTCATAAATAACTCCATTTGGATCTACCAACCAATTGTATCCGATATCGTCCCACCCATTAGTATTTACATGAAAATCCCAATACGATCGAACCACCGCTGCAAAATCTGAACTATTAGTTTGACCCGCAGAATGATGTACAATGATATGAGATGGAACAGTCGAGACAGGTGTATTATCTATGGGACAATCTCCATTTGGACACCAACCAATTCTATCCAAGGTGGGAGGTTGGAGGCAAGTACATGCCGACTCTTCATTCCGAGTTATTGCGTTATCTTTTTTTTTGGAATGCCCAGGGGCATATAATCTTAATTGAAATGGAAGGTCAATAGGTTGCTCCGATTTAATTTGTAAGAGCTTTGTTATGTTGCTTAATTCGCCACCTATAAATACAGTTCGATTAGCGGTGTAACCTTCGTGATTAAGTAGGAATGGTTTCCATTCCGTCCATTTTTCATTGACTTGAGTTCGGTAGGAAAATTGACCTTTGAAATCTTCAGTTTCTACATATCCTGAAAGCATGATAAATGGAGTAGGAGTGGTGGGTTGTATTTTTATTTTTCTACTAACAAAAATATTATTACGATTGTCATTTTCAAAATGAACGGTGTGCGTAATACTATTGTTAGAAATTTTAGGAATAACGACTTTTTGCTGACAAGCAAAAAAAGTAAAGAAAATTCCTAGCAAGGAAAAAGTAAAAAGGTTTAGGGAATTCTTCATAAAGAAAAAATATATTTGGTTATGTAACTTTTCCCAAAGCTAGGAATTTCTTTTTTGATAATTAGATTTTATTAATGGATATGTCTAAAAATATACCCTTAAAAATTATCCTTAAACATCTGAATCGCAATCGCTATCAAAAGTATTCCGAATACTTTTCTCAACGAATCCATTACTTGTTTAGATAATTTATTAGACAACCAATCTGTCGATCTAAGGATGATATAAATGAAAATTAAATTCACTACAATACCAATAATTATACTCGTATTGTCATACTCCGATTTGAGAGAAATGATAGTCGTTAATGTACCCGCTCCTGCCAATAATGGAAACGCAATTGGTACTACACTTCCTGAACCGCCGTCCTCATGAGAATCTCTAAAAAATCGAATACCCAAAATCATTTCCAATCCAATAAAGAAAATGATAAGTGCGCCTGCCATTGCAAATGATGAAACATCAATTCCAAATACACCTAAAATAGCAGCTCCAAAAAATAAAAAGCTAACCATAATTACTGCTGCAAAACTTGTTGCTACTGATGGATTGATTACTACGCCCTCTCTCTTCATATTGATAATAACAGGAAGTGAACCAATAATATCAATAACCGAAAATAGGATTAAGCTGACTGATAAAATTGCTGTGAAATTCATTTTAAATAGATTTTTTTAATTTTAAAAACTTGTTTTTACTTGTTTAATTATAACAACAAAATAAGTGAATTTTAATGAAATATGTTTCATATGATGCGATACTAAGTCAAAATGTTTTAAATTTGATTGTTTTTATGTCAAACTTAATTTTATAACATTTTATAATTATGAAAAAAAATCAACTTGACCCATTTGATATTCGAATCATTAATGAATTGACATCGGACGCTAGAATTCCGTTAATTCAGTTAGCTAAGAAGTTGAAAGTTTCTAATACTTTGATTCATCAGAGGATTAAAAAATTGAAAGATCAAGGAATTTTGACGACTGCTTCTTTTCGATTAGACCCTTGGAAATTAGGTTACCAAACTTGTGCCTTTACTCAAATCATGTTGACCGATTCCAAAATGCATATCAAGGTGGAAAGAGAATTAGAAAAGATTCCTCAAATAGTAGAGTGTGTAAATATCGCAGGTCGCTATGCTATCTTAGTGAAAATATTTGCAAAAAATAATAGACACCTTCGTGATATTATTTATGAAAAAATACAACCGATAAAAGGAGTGGAAGGAACAAATACGACTATTTCTTTTGAGACTGCTTTTTCGAGGAATATACCTGTGGTTTTGGATGAGGAGTAAGTTGGTTAATTAGATAATTTATTTGTAACTATTTAGCACGACTTAGTAACCGCCAACCCTGACTACCGTCAGGTAGATTCAGTTGGCTGGTTGTTCAAAATAGAAGATTTAAATTTGTATTTAATATTTTGAACAACTACTTTGGGACAACCTGCCAACTGAATTTGGCGGTTACTGAATAGTTACCATTTATTTTTATTTAAAATCGAAAAATCTCTAATATCAAAATGATATTAGAGATTTTTTTTTGAGGAAAAAAAATAATTATCTTACATTAATTCACATTCCTTATTTCTAATTAAAACGTAACTATTCAGCAACAAAGGTTGCTAGTTAAATTTTGCGAAATAGAATTATCAGTAAACAAACTACGGATTGCCTCAAAAGCATTCACGTTTTGTTTA
>JALZVK010000393.1 GCA_023301005.1 Saprospiraceae bacterium
CCTCTGACTCAACTTTTTTCCTTGATGAAAAAAGTTGCAAAAAAATCAAGACTTAATTTTGAAAGTCAACAGTTCTAAATTTAATTTTAGCCATGCAGCCCAAACTTGAAGAACTAAGATAATCTAAAACTCGTTCCTCGTTAAGATTTTCTAAGCTCTCCTTCAAACACGGACTGCTAGCCCTACATCCCAACTCAAAAATCAAATTAAGAACTGTACGACTTACAAAATGATGTCTGTCCTAAAACAGAAATAGTTTACCTTCGATTGAAAGTAGGCTATTTCGATTTAAGTAGACATTATAGAAATGTATCAATTTTATATACAGTCTTGATTTTTTTGTAACTTTTTTTATCAAGAAAAAAAGTTAAGATAGAGGATTATCTTTACATAATATGAGTAATCAATACTTCACTAAAATCCCAGGTTTGTGTGAATTTGATAATTTGAAAAACCGTATTTCAAAGGTAATTTATTAAATAACCGTCAGATAGAGTAAGTAGGTTTTTAATTACTTTTTCCCTAAACAAAAGCTACCTTCCTGACTTTTCTACAAATAAGGTTTGTCGGACTATTTGAGTTATATTAACTTTGAATGTTTAAAAAAAATATCAAGCTCTAAATTCAGAATTAACTTTACTATGAAAAAGATATTACCAATAATTACAATTTTGCTTTTATTATCGAATCTATCTCAAGCCTTAGATTCGAGTATCACTTATGCAACATTTAAAAGTCCAAAACAAAAATATGTAGAGTTGTCCATCTATGTAGTTGGCAAAACGGTAACTTATATTCCGACGGTTGCAGATACTTCGATGGCTCAAGCAGGTGTCGAGGTGGTCGTTCTTTTTAAACAAAATGGTGAGATTGTAAAATTCGATAAATATCAATTGAATGGACCGTTGAGTAGTTCTGAAGAGGACTTTGTAGATTTAAAAAGATATGCGTTGGAAGATGGAAAATATGACTTAGAGGTTTCAGTTCAAGATTTACAAGATGTCGAAAATGCGCTTCAGTATAGAGGTGATTTTGAAATGAATTATCCACAAGATGAAACGAAACTCTTACAATCTGATATTCAATTATTAGCATCAGTCAAAGCTTCAGAGGAAAATCATGTTCTAGTAAAAAATGGTTTTTTCTTAGAACCACTTCCTAATAATTTTTATCATAAAAATTTAAGTCAGCTAATTTTATATAATGAAATCTATGATACTGATTCCAAAATTAACGCAGCCTTCCAAATCACTTATGGAATTGAAAAAATAGAAAATGGAATAACATCTTCCGTTATAATTGGACATAAAAAAAGACAACCTCAACCGATTAATGTTTTGATTTTAAAAATGGATATTAGTGAATTACCTTCCGGTAATTATTTTTTATATGTTGAAATAAGAAACAGAGCGAAGGAATTACTCTCTCGAAAAAAGATTGAATTCCAAAGAAGTAATCCTTACCTACAAGTGACTCATGAAGAAACGGAAGAGTTGGATATCAAAGATGAATTTGTTACTTCACTAACTAGAAAAGAATTAAGATATAGTCTAAAAGCAATTGCTCCGTTGGTAAATGAAGTTGATGTAGAATTGTTAAATACGATATTAAATAAGAAAGATACGACGGTACAACAAAGATTTCTTTTTAATTTTTGGGTGAACCAAAATCCGAATCAACCTCAAGTAACTTACAAAGCATATATGGAAGTCGCTAAGGCAGTTGATAGAATGTATCCTTCTGGTTTGGGTTATGGATTTGAGTCGGACAGAGGATATATGTTTATGCGATATGGTCGCCCTGACGAAATGGTAACAGTCAATAATGATCCTAGTGCGCCACCTTATGAGATTTGGATTTTCAATGATTTTCCGATGACGCATCAGACGAATGTTCGATTTTTATTTTACGCACCTGCACTCGGAAATGATTATCGGTTGTTACATTCTACGGCAAGAGGAGAGATGAATAATCCGCAATGGCAATTGGAATTATATAAAGGTGTACCTGAAGAAATTGAAGGTGCAAATTATATTGATGCGACAAGTGTGCAAGACAATTGGAATAGACATGCTAGTCGATATTTTAATGAAAACTAGTAACCGCCAAATTCATTTGGTAAGTTGTAATATAAGTTAAAAACATATATTTGAAAGTCTATAAGCATCAGATAATCAATGACTTAGAATCTTTTTATGAAAAAAGATTAACAGCCTATGTTGAATTTCCCATCATAAAAAATCATCTCTCGGAATTAGCCAATCACTTATATAAAGGTGTCCAAGCCAAAGTCCCTGCCGTCTATTCTCAAATCAATAATTACAATTCCAATTACTTAGGAAAAGATGTAAAAGAACTTCAAAATTTGCAATTGACTTTAGCAGATTGTCAACATACTATTGCCAATGAATATGGATTTAAAAATTGGAAAGCCGTTCAAGATTTAAAAAATCTAAAGTATAATTTTCTTTTTGAGAAATCCGTAAATACATTGTTAGAAGGAAACTTGGATGGACTACAATTGGTTTTAGAAAAACATCCTCAACTCTTAAAAACAACTTCTCAATATGGACATCGTGCTACACTTCTTCATTATGTAGGAAGTAACGGAGTTGAAATGTGGCGACAAAAAGTTCCAATGAATTTGCCTGAGATAACAAAGTATTTACTAAATTTAGGAGCAGATAAAAATGCAAAGATGGAAGTATATGGAGGTGAGTTTGATGTGTTGTCTTTGTTGGTGACGAGTGCGCATCCGTTTGCAGCTGGAGTAGG
>JALZVK010000394.1 GCA_023301005.1 Saprospiraceae bacterium
CAAGAACTGCCTTACGATATTAATAATATCAAAGTTGTTCCTACTTACGAAAGTCATAAAGGTTGGCAAAAATCATTAGAAGGAATTACTGAGTTTGATGAATTACCAAAAGAAGCGAAAGAGTATATTCTTAGTTTGGAGCAAACTTTAGAAGTTCCAGTTACAATGGTTTCTACTGGGCCTGAACGTAAGAAGTTAATTTTAAAAGAAGCGTTAGTGAGTTAAGCTCATTTTTCGTAAATATATTGTTATAAAAAAAGGTGAATTACAAGTTTGTAATTCACCTTTTTTATTTTTTTTTAAAATATAAAACGCTTACGAAGTAAGTTGAAGAAATATATCTACTGCTTCTCCGCAATCACAACATATTGATAATCAAGCGTTTGGTCGTCAGAAAACAAATGATGAAATCCAGCTTCTTCCAATAAGTTTTCCACCTCATATAAAGGAGTACGCTCTTCAAAAGGAGGAAATATTTGAGGTAATTTTTTCATTTTAAAATCAACAATACAAACACGTCCTTTAGGTTTTAAACCTTTATATACTGTTTTTAAATAATCAACTTTATTTTCAAAGTAAGTAAAAGTATTGGAAATAAAAACGATGTCCACTTCATTATCTTTCAACTTCGGATTGTCTTCTTCTACCCAACGAGTTTCTAATTTAGTTTGCAATTCCGTTTGCAAAGAATCTCTAATAGCATCGATCGCAATAAGCGCATTTTTATCAATATCTATCGCAATAACTTTACCTGCGTAAGGCAAAAAATTAAAAGTAAAGTATCCTGTACCTACTCCAATATCTGCGACTACTTTTTCTTTTAGATTTCCTAAAATACGAACTACATCACGAGGTTTTTGCCAATCATTCCGATCTGGATTTTCCTTAGCTCTAGCAATTCGATCTAACTCTATTTGGTTATGTTCCTCTACCGAGGTCTCAGTTCCATACTCATGTGTAGTCGTTATAGTATGGTCTTTACCACCACTATAACTCTCATCACAAGATGAAAATGAAAACAATAATAGAGTAAAAAAAATGATGTAGATTATTCTCATTAAATTTTAGTTTACGTAAAGATAAGGAATGGTTCAATAATAAATTAAGTTTTAAGAGCATCTTTTGACTTTCTTAATATCTAGAAAATTAAAGATTGTTTCCATATTATTTTGGCAAGTTAGAAGAGCACAGTTATTCGAGCGGGAAGCCCGAAATATACTGTTTGAGCATGAGGGTGCTTGCGAAGCAAAGAGAACTTGGAATCGAGTTTATATTTCTAGAGCTTTTGGTTACTTTTGGGGCAATGCTAAAAGTAACAAATGCTTCCTCTACTAACTTCTCTTACATTTTTAGGATAAAGCTATTTATATAAAACCTTTTAGTTTACTCGATAAGATAGTTCTTATGGTTGAATTGTTACTTTTGGCATTGCCCCAAAAGTAACCAAAAAGTCTAGTCTTGTAAACTCGCTCCGCTCAAACAGTACAAGACGGGCTTCCCGCTCGAATAACTATGCCCCTCTAATTTGTTATCAAAAAACATGAAATTCTAAAAATCAAAAATTCTCATAAATCGCCAACATCAATTTTTCCATCTTTTTCCTTACCTCCGAACTCTTACATGTAAAATCATTAGCAATCATAGAAAAACTAACCAACTTCCCCGACTTCGCTTTCATATAACCCGTATAAGATCGAACTCGTTCCATTCCGCCACTTTTTGCAAAAACTTTTCCTTTCGCATCAGTTCCTCTTAATAAATATTTCATCGAACCTGAAGTAGCCGATACAGGTAATGACTGTTTAAATACATCTGCAATTTTTGGGTCTTTAATAAAAATGCGAATCGCTTGAGCCATTTGAAAAGTCGTAGCAGAATTCATCGGCGACAAACCACTTCCATCCAATAGAAAGAAACCTTCGGTTTTCATTTTTTTATTTTCTAAAAAACGATACACCGCTTTGAGTCCACCTTCAGGTGTGCTATCATCATTTACTTCTTTGCCAATCATTCTTAGCATCGCTTCGCAATATAGATTGACACTTTTCATGTTGGTGATTTCAACTATATCTTTTAGTTTGGGTGATTTGTAAGTATAAAAGGTAGAGCGGTTGGAAGAAGAATTTTCTTGATTCCTTTTCCAATCGAAATAAGAGGAAGTTAATTTAGAAGTAGCCACTCCATTTTTTTCCAAAATATCTGCTAAGTAATGTGCGAAAAAAAAAGGCGGATCAGGTATCGATCCTTTTATTGTAAATGTCTTGTTACCAACTGGAATCGTACCTCGAATATATCGAGTGTAAGCATAAGGCGCTCCAAAAACAAATGCATTATCACCACTTCCTTTGACATCAGATTTCACTTCATTAAGCAATAATAAATTAGGAATATTAGGTCGAGTTGCTTTCAGCGTTGGAGTTGCTCCTACTGTTGTAACTTGCTGAAAATCAATAAAATACAAGTTCTCTTGAATATTTAAACCATGAGCTCCCGCTCCATAATAATTTCCTAAATCTTCCCACAACCATTTATTGCCAACTACTTCTGTATCAAAATAAGAAGCATCGCCAATGATATGTCCTTCAATTTTTTTAATGCCTTTTTCCTTAATTGCTTCGACAAATTTTTGCATCACTATATCCAACTTTTCAGCTTCATTAAAATGATGTGAACCTAATGTCGGATCACCAAAACCTTTGATATACAAATTCCCTTTTAATGTTCCGTTAGCATCTATCTCACCTTCATATTGCAATTCCGTTTTGAATTGAAAATCATTTCCTAAATAATGCAAGGCTGCCGCAGTCGTAATCACTTTAAGCGATGAAGCAGGTGTCAATCCCAAATTATGTTGATGACCAGCCAAGAGTTTTCCATTATCTACATCTACAATACTCACACTTACACCTCCGTATTTGAAGTGAGTATCATTGGCAAATGTATTAATCGCATCATTTAATCTTTGAGCGAACATATTTGGTAGAAAAAGAACTATGAAAATGATGGTAAGCGTAAACTGATTCATATTTTTGTTGTTTGAAATGGGTTGAAGAATTTTACAGTATCGCATACGGCGAAATTATAAATAAAAATGTAAATAAATTGTAAATATTCAGCAACGGAGACCCCAACGGGGTCAAACAGTATAGCAAGGGGCATCGCCCCTTGTAAAATTAAAATTAGAAGAAAGCCCTGAAGGGGCGAAATATCTTACTTACTGTTTCGCTCTTTCAGAGCTTCCTGCTAACTTGTTTTTTTTCAAGGGGCGATGCCCCTTCTGTTAAACCCCGTTGGGGTTAGAGTTCTAAATAATTTTGCATTGAGATTTAAAACCTACAAAAACTCTAAGGTTTTCAACTCATTCAAAATTTATCATTCAGAATTAAGTCTAATCAGCAAGCTGAATTTAGTTTTAAAATAAAAATATGTCCAAACCTTCTTTTTCTTGGTTAGTAAAAATGGCATGGCGAGACAGTCGTCGAAATTTAGGAAGATTACTTCTTTTTATCTCATCTATCATCATCGGAATTGCAGCGTTAGTTGCGATTAATTCTTTTAGTGAAAATCTACAAGCGGATATTGATAACCAAGCTCAAACTTTGCTAGGTGCAGATTTGAGAGTCGAAATGAATACGCTCCTACCCGACTCTTTAGCTATCGAATTAGAGGAAAATAGTACAGAGCAAGCGAGCACTATTAATTTTGTTTCGATGGCTACTTTTCCAAAAACGGGTGACACTCGACTTTCACAAGTTTATGGATTGGAAGGTGATTATCCATTTTATGGAAAAATAAATACGACTCCTGCGGAGGCGGCACTTGATTTTAAAAATGGACAAAAAGCAATTGTCGATAAAACATTACTCGTACAATTCAATATGTCTCCTGGCGATTCCATCAAAATTGGAGAAGTCACTTTTGAAATTGCAGGTCAGTTGAATAGTGCGCCCGGTCAAGCAGGAATTACTTCGTTTGCTGCTCCTGCCGTTTACATTCCGATGAGTTATGTTGAGGCAACTAAATTAGTTCAAACAGGAAGTTTGGTGGAATACAAAAACTATTACCAATTTCCCAAAGAATTTAATCTCGAAGAATTTCGAGAAGATATATCTCCACGACTCCGACCGTTTAGAGCAAGAACAGAAACGGTAGCAAGTCAAAAAGAAAATATCAGTCGAGCATTTGAAACAGTCAATACTTTTTTGAATTTAGTAGGATTTATTGCTTTGCTATTGGGTTGTATTGGAGTGGCGAGTGCGGTGCATATTTATATCAAAGATAAAATTTCGACAGTTTCGATATTGCGATGTTTGGGTGCAAGTGGTCGTCAAGCATTTTGGATTTATCTACTTCAAATCATAGCGATGGGATTTGTAGGGTCATTGTTAGGAGCATTGTTAGGAAGTGGAATCCAAGTCTTACTTCCAGCAGTATTGAAAGATTTTTTACCCTTAGAAAATATAAGTGCGAATGTTTCTTTTACTGCAATCGGTCAAGGTGTTTTTACAGGTTTGAGTGTTGCAATATTGTTTGCATTGTTACCGCTTTTGAGTATTCGAAAAATTTCACCTTTGCGAAGTTTAAGAGCATCTTATGAAGGTGATGTCTCAGGTACTGATCCTTTGCGTTGGTTAGTTTATGTTTTGATATTTTTATTTGTAGCAGGTTTCACCTATTTCCAAACAGGCGGAGGAATACAATCTATTGTATTTCCAATCAGTATTGGTTTAGGACTTTTATTACTAGCAGGTCTTGCCAAACTTATCGTTTGGACTGTACGTAAATTTTTTCCAACCTCTTGGAGTTTTGTTTGGCGACAAAGTATTGCCAATCTTTATCGTCCTAATAATCAAACACTTATATTGATTGTTTCGATTGGTTTGGGGACCACTTTTATTTCTACTTTGTTTTTTACTCAAGACCTTTTGTTACAACAAGTTGAAATTACGGGAAGTGATAATCAACCTAATATGCTTTTATTTAATATCCAAACTGAAGACAAAGACGGCGTAGCAGAATTGGTAAAGAAAAATAATCTTCCTCTAATTCAACAAGTGCCTTTGGTCAATATGAAATTGGAATCTCTAAATGGTATCGATAAATTTCAAAGATTAAAAGATACTACAAGTAGAGTGCGCAGTTGGATTTACACGCGTGAATTCCGTGTTACCTATAGAGATACTTTGATTGATACTGAAGAAATTGTAGATGGCGAATGGCACGGAGAAAAAGCTGATGACGGAACTATTTATGTTTCCATATCTGAAAGAGTTGCTCGTTCTTCCAAAGCTGAAATAGGAGATAAAATTGTTTGGAATGTACAAGGCGCACTTATCGAAACGATCGTAGGAAGTATTCGTGAAGTTAATTTTAATCGAATACAAACAAACTTCTTAGTTCTTTTTCCAAAAGGTGTTTTAGAAAAAGCTCCTCAATTTCATGTAGTCGTTTCGAGAGCTGAGAGTCAAGAGCAGTCTGCCAATTTTCAAAGAGAATTAGTCAAAGCATTTCCAAGTGTAACTGCAATTGACCTTTCGCAAATTTTAAAATCTGTAGATGATATTTTAGGGAAGGTGTCTTTTGTCATTCGTTTTATGGCATTGTTTAGTATTTTGACAGGACTGTTAGTTTTGATAAGTTCGGTCGTGTTGAGTAAATATCAACGTATTCAGGAAAGTGTTTTACTTCGAACGCTCGGTGCTAAGAGTAAACAAATATTGATGATTAATGCTTTGGAGTATTTTATATTGGGAGCATTGGCAACGTTGACTGGAATTGGTTTGGCATTTGTTGGAAGTTATTTGTTGGCGAGGTTTAGTTTTGAAATTCCTTTTACGCCTAACTTGATGCCTCCGTTTTGGGTGTTCTTGAGTATTACGACTTTGACGGTGTTGATTGGTTTGTTAAATAGTCGGGAGGTGTTGACGAAGCCGCCGTTGGAGGTGTTGAGGAAGGAGATTTAAGTGGGAATTGAAAATGAAAAATTGAAAATTGTCTTCTAACTTGTACTCAATATTTTTTTTTTAACACATAGTCACATAGTTTTTTTTATTTTTTCTTCGAAAAATATTTTATTTAAATTTCAAACAAAAAAAACTATTTATTCTATGTGCCTATGTGTTAAAAAACAAGGTCGTAAAAAAATGTAAATGAATTGTTATAAAATCCAAGTAAGCGGAAAAGTCCAAGGCGTTTGGTTTCGAGCAAGCACTCAACGGAAAGCAAATGAACTCGGTATAAAAGGTATCGTTAGAAATTTGCCTAACAAAGATGTTTATATAGAAGCAGAAGGAAATGAAGCGACACTTAAAAAATTTATCGAATGGTGCCACGAAGGTTCTGAACTTTCAAGAGTCGAATCAGTAGAAACATTTGAAATGGAAATTCAAAATTTTGAAGATTTTAAAATAGTGAGATAGGATAGAACACGGATGCCGCGGATTGAGCGGATTAACACGGATTTTTTCTTCTAACTTGTATTTTAAAATCCAAACAAGTATCGAGGTCAATCCACGGCATCCGTGTTCTATCAAAGTCTATATAATTTCGACTCTAACCTTCCTCTTCTTCACCCTCATATTATTTAACTTAGTAACTATTTCTTTTGCCTTTGATGCCTTGACCGCTACAAATGAGCAGTCTAGTTTTAATTCAATCACTCCGATTTCGTCATATTCCAATCCACCAACTTTACTACAAAAACCTGCAATATCACCTTTCGAAATTTTATCCTTTCTACCACCTGAAATAAACAGAGTCGTCCATTCTGAAGGATTCGGAATTTCCGCAGGTAAAATATATTCCGCTTCCAACTCAGGAATAAACTCAGGCAACTCATCCTCCGCCCAAACCAAAACGTAAGCCGTTCCATCATTATTCATCCTAGCCGTTCTACCATTTCTATGTGTAAATTCTTGACTCCGCACAGGAAGATGATAATGGATAATAAATTTTATTTCGGGAACATCAATTCCTCTCGCAGCAAGGTCAGTCGCAATAATTAATTGATAAGTTCCATTTCTAAATTTCAACAAAGCTCGCTCTCTATCATTCTGTTCCATACCTCCGTAGAAGCAACCATGTCCAATATTTCGCTCCGTCAAATAATCACTCACTCGTCTAATACTATCTTTAAAATTGCAAAAGATAATTCCAGGTTGATTCCCCAAATGGCAAAGTGCATCTACCAATGTTTCTAATTTATCTTTTTGAGGAGAAACAATTTTTTTGATAGTTAACTGCGCAACTCCATCCTCTAAGTAATTGATATAAACAGGATTTCGCAAACCTACAAAAACAGGAATCTCTACCTCATCAGTAGCAGAAGTCAATATCTTTTTCTCTACATAATACAACTCATCCAAAATCTCAATCATCTCATTTTCAAAACCAACCTCTAAAGATTTATCAAACTCATCCAACACTAATGTCCGAATCGAATCACCTGAAAAAGTTTCTCTTCTCAAATGGTCAGCAATTCTCCCTGGCGTTCCAATCAAAATCGCGGGGCGATGTTTCAGTTCCATTTTATCTTTTGAAAACATTTGCCCACCATATACTGTGTTGATTTTATAACCTGTTCCCATCTCTCTCGCTACCTGCCCGATTTGGATCGCCAACTCTCTGGAAGGAACAATAATCAAAACTTGAATTCCAGAAACCTCAGCATCTAGTTGGGTAATGATAGGTAACAAAAACGCCAACGTCTTTCCCGTACCCGTAGGAGAAAGCAGCACCACCTCAGGGGAAGCATTAATCGCTAGATGCGATTCCTCTTGCATTGGATTGAGTTTTTCAATCTTTAATTTATCGAGAATATTTCTTTGATTCTTTATCATTTTAGACATAGGGCGAAGGTACGATTTTCGATGAAATCTTTTTATATTTATCTTTTTTCAAAAAATATAAATATGAAAAACGCTCAAATAGTTCCACTTCTCTTTTTTACTTTTTTTGTAAATGTATTGTTATCTGCTCAAAATGATATTTCTACTAAATATCCAAACCATCCATTAACTGCTATTAATTTTAATCTTGGAATTAATAATACAGGTTCTGCCAAAGGTACACTTGCACCTGGTAGTACTTTCGGTATTGACCTCGAACATCATTTTAAAAACAGTCCTTTTGGTTTTAATATTGGTTATCGAGATTTAGTTATAAAGGCAACTTCAGATTTAACGGAAACGAAATTTCAACTTACAGAGTTTTTTGGAAAGGTATCTTATCGTATTTCAAAGAAAATGCCTCTCTATGCTAAAGTTGGATATTCAAATGGAAATATTTACGAATATGAAGGTACTAACTTAAATGGTTTAGTTCGCCGAGTTCATTTTGCTAATTTAGGTTTTGAACATAAATTTTTCGTTCCTGAAAAATTATTAATCTCTGCGGAATTGAATTATAAGTTAACTAATATCTACGACCAATTATACGGAGACATTCATACGTTTGAGTTGATATTTAGAATTGGGAAGAGATGACCTATTTATTTTTTATTTTAAAATTCTCAACACAGGATTAAAAGCTTTCGATGCGACCATAACTTTGTTGCCAATATTCATAGCATTAGCTTCTGCTTCTTCTGCAACAATTTTTACAATATTCGCACCTATCAAAATCGTAACGATATAGATAACATCTTCTTTTTGGATATTGATAACCTCACCTGAGAATTGAAATTTCCCACTTACTTTTTTACTCGAAAAAACATCAATAGGATTTCCTTCTTTAGTGACTTTTCCATTTTCAATAATAAAAATCCTATTCGCCATTTTTATCACTTCGCCCACATCATGACTGACTAAGATTGTAGTCAACTTATATTGTTGATGCACTCGCAATATATAATCTTGCAACTTACTTCTCATCGAAGTATCTAATGCTGACAAGGGTTCATCGAGCATGAGTATCTCAGGTTTCCGCACTAAGGCTCTTGCTAGTGCGACTCTTTGTTGCTGTCCACCTGAAAGTTTTTCGGGTTTTATATTTCTTAATCCACCTAACTCCATCAGCTCAATTAACTCAGAAACAATCTGCCGATTTTGTTTTTTTTCTAAAGCAAAAAGAAGATTTTCCTCAACGGTCATATTTGGAAATAAAACATAGTCTTGAAATAAAAATCCTATTTTTCTTTCTTGTGTTTTTAGGTTAATTTTCTTTTTGCTATCGTACCATTTTTTTTCATTAATAATTATTTCTCCTTCGTCAGCTTCCATCAATCCTGCTATCATTCTAAGTATAGAAGTTTTGCCTGCACCTGAATTTCCATAAAGGGCAATAAATTCTCCTTGCTCAATATTGAGATTAATATCGAGTTGCATTTTTCCATTAACTGCCAGAAGTTCTTTTTGTAAATGTATTGTTATCATAATTGATACTTGTATTTTTACCGCAGAGTTAAAAAGAAGTTTGGCGCAGAGTTACACAGAGTTTTTTTTTACAAAACATAGAAGACAACTCTGCGTAACTCTGAGCTAAACTCCTTTCAACCTCTGCGGTAAAAAAAGAAAACTCAACGACCTCTCCCCTTCCATAAATATCCTCCATTAATCACATAAACGAATAATAAAATACAAAATGCAATCGCAAATAAAGTCAACGAATACTTATTAGCAACATCATAATTCATCGCTTCCACTTCATCGTAAATAGCGATGGAAGCCACTTTTGTTTTGCCTGGAATATTTCCACCTATCATTAATACGATTCCAAATTCGCCCACCGTATGAGCAAATGCCAAAACAATTCCAGTCAATAATGATGGTTTGATATTCGGAAGTAAGACTTTAAAAAGTGTAGTTGTTTTCGATTTGCCGAGTACGTAAGCCGCTTCGATTATTTTGGAATTTAGATTGGCGAAACCTGCTTGTATCGGATGTACCATAAATGGTAAACTGTAAATGATAGATGCCAACACCAATCCTTCAAATGAAAATATTAATCGTAATCCGAGATTTTCATCTAACCAATTTCCAAAAGCATTGGCAGGACTGAACGCAACTAATAAATAAAATCCGATTACCGTCGGCGGTAAAACCAATGGCATACTTACCAAAGTTTCGATGATAGGTTTGATTCGAGATTTGGAAAATGCTAACCAATACGCAATCGGAATAGAAATGATAAACAGTAACAAAGTCGTTATCAGCGCTAATTTAAATGTCAATAATAAAGGTTGCCAATCCATCATTCTGATAACATTATTTCTGTAGTTTTTATCATAGTTGTTACTTCCTCTCCGAGTTCTAATTGTAATTGATGAAATGCATCGGTCGTAATAATTGCAATTACTTCTCCTATCGAAATATCAATCATTAACTTCGTGAGCAATTCTCCTTTTTCTATTTTTTCGATTTTGCCGATGGCTTGATTTTGAATACTTATAGGATGATGAATTCCTTTGCCTACCACGACTTCTGTTTCTTTGAAAATCAATTTGATGGCGTTTCCTACTTTAAGATAGGAAACTGTTTTTGGAGTTTCAATAATTATAGTGTTGAATAAAATACCGCTTACATCAACTTCTACTATTGACAAACTTCCTTTGTTTTTTATGGTCGTTATTTTTCCTTGAAGGGTATTCATTCATTAATTTTTATTAACATCATATCCAAAATCCTTAAGGATTTCTTTTCCTTCTTTTGAAAATAAAAAATCGTAAAACTGTTTCGCTTCTTTTGGATGAGTTGTATTTTTTAAAATTACAACACCTTGTTCAATTGGCGAATAAGTCGTCGCATCTAAATCTATCCAATTTCCTTTGTCTTTTAATTCAGAAGATAAAAGTACGGATTTTGCAGTAAAGCCAATTTCTGCTGCTCTCGAAATTACAAATTGATTGACCTGAGCGACACTTTCTCCAAAGACTAATTTGTTTTTTATTTCATCATAAATATCGAAGTGCTTTAGCACTTCAATAGTCGCAGAACCATAAGGCGCAGTTTTAGGATTAGCTAATGCGATATGATTGATTTCTTTTTTTTCTAATAAATTTATTGAAGACGAGATACTTTCTACCATCGACCATAAGACTAATTTTCCATAAGCATATATACGAGGTTGACTTTCCGTAAGAGCATTGTTATATAATGCCATTGGATATTTCATATCAGCAGAAACGAAAACATCAAATGGAGCTCCTTCTATTATTTGAGCAGTCAGCTTACCAGATGAACTAATAATCAAATCACATTCTATTGTAGTTTGGTCAGTAAATTTCTTAGCCAATTCTTTTATTGCAAATTGCATATTTGCAGCTACAGCGATATTTAATTTTTCGCTTTTCTCTTGATGACATGAAGTCATCATTATTATATTTATAAAAAATAAAACAATAGCTCTCTTCATTTTGTAAATTTAAGAGTAACTTTAGATATATAAAGTTATCAGCTATGAAAAAAATAATCTTCTTCTTTCTTTTATTTTCTACTTCTGTTTTTTCTCAGAAAGTAGAAGTAGATTTTGCACTTAAATCAAATTTCACCTTTATCAATTTTGAAGATGGACTAGCAAGTTATCAACTTCATTCTCCTGATGGAAATACAGCGGGTACTTCTCAGACTAAAGATTATGGAATATTTACTACAGGAAAAATAGGACTTGAGTTTGGAATAAAAACAAGATTTTATTTATTTGAAAATGTAAGTATTCATTCAGGATTGGAAGTCAGTTTAATTCATTTTAAT
Source organism: Saprospiraceae bacterium (assembly GCA_023301005.1). Taxonomy (GTDB): domain Bacteria; phylum Bacteroidota; class Bacteroidia; order Chitinophagales; family Saprospiraceae; genus CAJQQY01. The sequence continues at coordinate 11,688 of JALZVK010000394.1, forward strand.
AAATATGAAGAACTGACTTTGCATACCAATGTGGAAACTTTATTTCTTTCTGAAGGCGAAACTGAAATCGTTCCTACCATTTATGGTATTCCTTACGAAGTAGTTCGAGATGAAAATGGACGAGTGGTTGTCTTCAATGGAAATACTGGAGAAGCATATCGTCGAGGTGGTTGGAATCAAAAAATTATGCATTTGAAAATTCCTTTTAATTTAGGATTTACACATCCGTCGAAGCGGTGGAGTGCGTACGGTGGATTTCGGTATGGTCGATTAATTTATTCTAATTATGAGGGGCATGATTTTATTCATCAAAAAAAGAGTAATGATTTTTTTAGTAAAAATGTATTCGGAGTAAATGCTGGTTTCGATGTGAAAATTTATAAACGAATGGGAATCACTTTTAATTACTCAACTGGAAGTACTCATTTATATGTAACTGAAAATCCTCTTGAATATAGTAAAACTGGGTTGCCACAGAATTCGAATTTTCATTTAATTTCAACAGGTTTATTTTTTAGTGTTTTTTAAAATCAACTTGACTACGCCAACTATTCCCGCTCCTAAAAAAATCTTTACTATCGCTCCTTTCCAAAAAGGATACAATCCATATTCTAACGCTTTTTCAAAACCATATAAAACACTCAAATGCCCAACTCCAAAAATTAAAAAAACTATCGTTCCTAAAATCATTGCAAGAATGATTTTTAAAAAATTTTGATCAAAACCTTTTTCTGCTAACCAACCTACTATAAAAGCTGCAAATAAAAATCCATATAAAAATCCTCCACTTCCTTTTGTAAATACTTCAATTCCTGATGCACCTTTTGCAAATACGGGTAAGTCAATTATTCCTAACAATAAATACACGACGACTGCTAACACTCCTAATTTACGACCTAATAAAAATCCAACAACTAATACTGCTAGACTTTGTCCTGTGATTGGAATTTTAGTTTCGTTGAGGTTGAGGTCGAAAGCAATGAGTGCGCCGATGTAAATAAATAATGTGCCGAAGAGGATTTTTAAAATATCATTTCTCATAAGTAAATTTTAAGCATTGTATTCATTAGGAGTAACAATTTAGAAAAGAGAGAAGAGACCATTTTTTTGAGGGAAAATAGAAACCATTATGAATTATTTTTTTTTCATATTAGACTTGTCACCAAATTACATTATTTTTTTGCCTTTGGTAAATAATTAATTTCTAAATTTGCAAGTAAGTATTTAGACAAAAATATCATTTTACACAGCAGGTCTTTTTTCATTCAAACCATTAATCAAAAATGTCATTAAAAAATAATTTTCCTCAACAAGGGGAAGACTATCTAGGCGGTGAATCAGACGGCTGGGAATATAAAACTTCTTTTACGGGTACAACTCTAAAAGATAGTTATACTATGCTTTGTAAATTTTTAGCACAAGAAGGTTATGAAAATATTCCTTTGCCTAAAGATGTAAATGAATTGTTATTTTTTAAAAATCCTGCTACCCAATCTCAACTTCGCTTATTTAACGAACGTGGATATTTTCATAATCCAATAAAGATTTTTTTTCCTAATGGAAAAAAAATGGAAAACAATCTAATCTTATGTGTTTATGATGAAAAGGAGGAAGGACATTTAGGAAAGTTCCATGGCGTGATTTGAGAGTGATGAGTATTTTCTAAAAAGAAAATACTCATCACTTCATTTTAAATTTACAAATTACAGCTTATCACTTTTTAAAATTTTACCACTTGATAAAATTTGATTTTGAGTTTTTATTGTAAAAATATAAAGACCGTCACCGACGGGCGAAAATGTTATTTCTGTTTTTTGATCTAAAATATTTTGAGTCAATATTTTTTTACCTACAACATCAAAGACTTCAATTATCAAATCATCATTTCTATATTTCAAAAAATCAAAATAACTAAACTCTACATTAAAAGAATGAACAAAAGGATTTGGAAAAACCTTAAGGTCAATATTTGTTGCAGCAATATTTTCAGTAGAAGAAACGACGCCTTCCCACTTATACATAATAGCTCTATTATCTTCGGAGGTCTGACTATTGCCTACCCATCCTAATTCGGAAGTCAAAAACTCTACTGCGTTGTAAGGTCGGAAACTAAAGTTTTGCCAAGTCTGTCCTTCCTCAGATGAAATGGTAGCTAATCCATTTGTAGCACCTAAAAATTTATGTGCTGTATCAGGAACTCCAGTTACACAACTGACTTTGAAATTAAAAAGCGTATCTGCCATTTCCCAAGTTTCACCGCCATCAAAAGTCAACGCTACAACTGTATGTTCATCAAATGTAATGGCATCTTGAAACAGTCTCGCATAAGATACAATCATACCTTCAGATTCATTTCGGAAAGCAGTAGATTGTATAACATTTTCCATTTCAAATGGAGTAGAAAAAATTTCCCAATCAAGTCCTCGATTAGAACTTCGAAACATTCTTCCATGAGTAGTACCAAACCAAATGGTATCTCCAGAAATTGCAAGAGCATTGTTAGCAGCAGTATAAAATACACTTTCGCCTATATTAAATGGAAGGTTATATATCGGTGATCCACCATCATCCCAAGTTTCTCCTCCATCAAATGTAAATGCATAAAATCGTTCATGAATTGCAATCCCAGAAGTATCATCAAAGAAATGAATCATACCTCCACCAGCAATACCGTCATATTTTTCTTCCCACGATTTTCCACCATCAATAGTTTTGAATACTCCACGAAGACCATCGGAGGAAAGACCATTTGATGTAATCAAAGCAACCGAATCATTCATCGCATAGATGTCTTGACAAATTCGACCTTGTGCCTCTGTAATTTCAAGTACATCCCATTCATCGCCCCCATCAAAGGTTCGGAAAACATAAGGAATAAGAGTATCGGGAACTGGTGCAGTTGTTTTGTCATAAAAAGAAACTCCCCATACCACAGCTTCGTTATGTATAGAAATAGATGCAACACGTTGTGAATCAGGAAGTAAATCAAGTCCCGTAGGTTGCCATTGGGCAAGAGTGACTTGTGTAATAAAACAGGTTAATACAAATATAAATATGAGTTTGGGATACATAATTATTTGTTTCATAGTGAGTAAATAATATGTTACTGAGGGGATATATAACTCAGAGACATAATTTAATAAATTATCTAAAGTGGCTTCGCCACTTTAGATAGTTATTTTTGAAACAGTTTTATGTTAGGTTATTTTTTTGGATTATTTTTTCTTTCCGCCGTCCAGTTTCTTTTGTAACTCATCCAATTCTTTCCATCTTCCCAAAGCAGCTAATCGAGCTTGTCGAGCCCACGAATCAGGTTTATGAAATCGGAATCTGTTACCTGCATCAGCTAAGACTTTTCGAAGGTCTGCAACTCTTGCTTTAGATAACGTTTCTAAAGTTTTGATTCCAGCCGCTTTGAGTAATCGTTCAATAGCTGGGCCTACACCTTCAACAACTTTTAAATCTTCCATTTGTTTTTTGGAGATTGTTGGTTTAAGAGTTGGTTTAGGTTTAATCGTCTGTTTTTTAGCGACTGGCTTAGTAGTAGTTTTTTTTCTAACTACTTGCTTTTTAGCGCCTGTGGGTTTAGTGGTAGGAGTAGGAGTTTTTTTTGTGGAAGGTTTGCTTTTTTTAACTCTTAAAGTCTTAGGTAATTTTTTAGCTACCTTAGATGGAATAGGTTCCAGTTGGCTAAAGGTAGTTAGTTTAGCATTACTTTTAGGTTTTTCAGCAATTTTATTTTTAGAATTTTTCTTTGTTGATTTTGATTTTTTGTTGTTCTTATTAGAAAAACTTTTAGCTAAATCATAAGCAGCTTTAGCTTCTTTCATTTCTCTTGTAGCTTTTAAATATCTTTCTTTAAGAGCTTTTAATATTTTCTTATCTATCTTTTTAGCTAATCCTTTTTTATCTTTTTTCTTTTTACTCATGGATGCCTTTTCAATTTTTTTCATCAATTTCATAGTAAATAAGTTTAAATAGTATTTTAATAGTGTATTGACAAATCTCTTTGTCAAGAAATATATTTTAATATACAGCTTCTACAACTCTTCGAATTGTTTCCACATCTCCCATAGTATAATAATGTAAACAAGGAACTCCTTTAGCTTTTAATTCTTTTGATTGTGTGATCAACCATTCAATTCCCACTTCTTTTCTAGCAGCTGCATCAGTAGCTTTCATCATTGCTTTAGACAAAGGTTCAGGCATATTGATATAAAATAATCGAGGAATAGAATTTAGCTGATAAGCTTTTGTCAAAGGTTTAAGACCTGGTACGATAGGTACATCAATTCCCATTGCTCGACAAGCATCTACATATTCAAAATATTTTTCGTTATCAAAAAACATTTGAGTTACAATATAATTAGCACCTGCATCTACTTTTTGTTTTGTAAATTCTAGGTCAGTCGCTAAGTTAGGAGACTCAAAATGTTTTTCAGGGTAGCCTGCTATTCCTATACAAAAATCTGTAGGTACTCCTTTTTCAATATTTTTATCGAGATATTTACCTTCGTTGATTTCTTTAATTTGTTTTACTAAATCAACTGCATATCTATGCCCTGTTGGTTCGGCTACAAATTTACCATCAAATTTTCGAGCATCACCTCGTAAGGCTAATACATTATTGATATTTAAAAAATTCAAATCAATCAATGCATTTTCAGTATCCTCTTTTGTGAATCCTCCACATAATAAATGTGGGACTGCATCCACTCCATATCTATGCATAATCGCTGCACAAATTCCTACTGTCCCTGGACGTTTCCGTATAGCTGCTTTTTCAAAATACCCACTTGGTCTTTGTTTATAAATGAAATCTTCTCGGTGGTAGGTGACATCTATAAATGGAGGTTTGAATTCCATTAAAGGGTCAAGGGTGTTAAATATCGCTTCCATACTTCCTCCTTTTAATGGAGGTAATACTTCGAAGGAGATTAAGGTTTCTCCATTCGCTTTTTCAAAATATTCTGTTACTTTCATTATGTGATTATAATTAAAAATAAGTTTTTTCTAAATCTTCTTATTTTTGGAAATGCAAAAATAAGTAATTCGTAGATGAAATATTAATTTTTTCCTCATAGACTAGGGTTAAAAATTTTAACTTTTATCTTATTGAAGTTATCTAGAATATTTTACTCGCTTACGTTGAAAGTGTTACAACTATTGAATCTTACTGAGTAATCCCAATCATCACTCCAAAATCTCCATCTAAATCATTCCTATTTAATTGAGGAATATATGCTCTCGAAACAAATCCATCTAAGTAGAGTGCATTCGTGCAATTCAATCTTTCTTTAAACAACATGGCAAAGTCAAATAGGTTAACTTCTTTTTGAGAAATTACAAATACGATTTCATATTCTGAAATGACACCTACTCCATTTCTAATATTTAGGTGAGAGGAACCTTCTTTAAATGCAGGATGTACTTTTTTATTAATCAAAAGCATCGGTCCTGATTGTGTAGCCCATTCGGGCTTTTTGTTTTTTTTATTAAAATTTAAACTTGGTGTTACTGCTGCTTTTTGATCTGTGATTGAAAATACGCCATTAGGTTGTAAGTAAAAATTACCATATCTATTTTGCAGCGTATCTAATGACTTGATTGTTTTTCCATTTTCAATATAAAGTCCTTGAGGATTTCTATCTCTTTGATACATTCCTGCATTCATTGCAAAAAGCAATTCTTTGTTTTGAGATTCGACAACTGATTTTAGATTTTTTAAACTTCGGATGAGTTGTCCGTTTTTATTTTTCCAAAAAAACTTAATGGGTGTTTTTCTTAAATCTACTTTGACTACGTCAAATGTATTTTCTCGAAAATTAATTTGTTCTGTTACAATAGAGTCGGTTTGTTGAGGTGAGGTTTGTGCAGAACAGGTAAAAAGAAATACTAGGAATATTAAAATGAAATTTTTCATTTGTTTGTATTTTATTTAAACGAACAAGACCTGAATTTTTGATTAATCAAAAATTCAGGTCTTCATTTTATTTATAAATAATTAACTGTGGCACGGTGGAAACCGTGCTACAGTAGTGCTGTATTATCTGTCTAAGGTGACATCACCTTTATATATTTCGATGAAGCCATCTTTAAATTCTATCTCTGCCATATAAACGAAAACGCCAGGATTAAGTCTTTGATTTTTAAAGAATCCATCCCATCCCATCGAAGGATCATTCGGTTGGAAATTTTCTTGAGAGAACATAACTTCTCCCCAACGTGAGAATATTACAAAGCGTTTCACCTCTGCTACATCTTGTCCTGCATTGATATAAAAAATATCATTGACTCCATTATCATCAGGGCTAAATGCATTTGGTATAAATACATTTCGTTCTTTCTCTACTCGAATATTAATCGTGTCGATTGCTTCACATCCGTTTTCATCATACATCGTAACAATGTATTCTGTAAGGAATGTTGGCGTTACAAATTGGCTCGTACAATCTAAACATGGTGCAGAAGATGACCATATAATTTCAGTTGGTGTGAAGTTAGTCATTGGTTGTAATTCGAGACTATCACCTAATTGGATTGTTTGGTCAGGTCCTAAGTCGATAGTTGTTTCTGCTGGTTCTAAAACCTGAACTTCCTCTGTTACCACACATCCTGAATTATCAGAAACTGCAACTATATGAACTCCAGATTCTACAAAATCAAAAACCGCAATATCATTTTGAACTGCACTAAATGAAGAGCTATCCAAAGAAGAACTAAAGTCTCCTACTCCACCTGAAATATTACTTAAAGTGATTTGCCCCAAAGCATCATTACAAGGAGGTGCAATGGATTCGATATCAAAAATAATTTCATCAGGTTGAGTTAACTCAGTTGTTGCAGTTGTCGTACATCCTGTTGCATCTGTAATTGTAACTGTATATATGCCCGCAGGAATCATTGTTATCAGAGGTGTTATATTACCATCGTTCCATTGATAAGTAAATGGTGCAGTTCCAGTCATCGGTGCGGAAAGTACTGAACCGTCACTCGCTCCAAAACAACTTACATTGAAGTTACCATATTGAGAATTAGTTTGTGCTATAGCATTAATTGTTTGCACTTGAACCATAACTTGTGATGTAGGAAAAACGGAATTACAATTTGAATTTAGTGGTTCTATTTCTAAAATAGAATAGGTAGTTGTCGTAGTTGGAGATAATGTTATCGTATGTCCATTACTTATTCCACTCAAAGTAATTGGCGTTCCTCCATCTGAATATTGAACATCAAAAGCAGTTGCTCCAACCAATGTAAATGTCAAAGTAAGATCTGCTCCTGGACAAATAGAATTAGCTGATACCGCTATTGAACCTGTAACTTCTGGTTCAAATGTTAAGTCAACTGTGATGGTACTATCACAACCATTTGCACCTATTGTAGTTTCTGTTCCTGAATCATTTGTTTCGTCATAGACCATTCCATTGACGGTAATACTTTCGCCTGCACAAAGTGTTTGCGTAATATCATTTGTAGTAATTGTATTCGTTGTCAAATCTACAGCGACTGGCGTAGATGCACAATTACCTGTACCTACTACTGCGTAAACAGTTGTCGAAGCAGTACTAAAAGAAGAACTAATTGGGTTCGTTGCATTGATGTCGCTAAACCAAGTGACAGTCGATCCACTTCCACCATTTACTATATTCGCCAATGCGTCTAAATCAAATGTTGCTATTCCATTTCCTTCATCACATTGTGCATCAGAAGTTGGAGTTGCGGTTGGAGAAGTTTCTACGTTTAATTCTATTTCTGTAATATTTGAAAAACAAGTTCCATCATCAACGATGATGTAAACAGAACCTGCACTTGACATATAAGGAGATGAAATTGGATTAGTCGCTGCCATGTCGGAATACCAAGTGACATTATTTCCATTTCCGCCAGTTATTGTATTTGCTAATATATCTAAATCAAATATTGCCATTCCATTTCCTGTATCACATTGTGCATCAGCAATTGGAGTTACTGAAATTGCATTGTTGACATTTAAAGGAATTGCTATTGGTGCAGAAGTACAAATTCCATCTGTAACGATTGCATATACTAATGTAGATGCTGTTGCATAAGATAAAGGAATTAGATTAGTCGCTGCCATATCGGAATACCAATTGACGGTATTTCCATTTCCGCCATTGACAATATTTGTCAATGCATTTAAATCAAATGTTGCCATTCCATTTCCTTGATTACATTCATTTCCAGAAGTTGGATTTGCTGTGATTGCATTATTTACATTCAACGAAACTTGAACAATATTAGAAGTACATGAACCATCATTTATTGCTGCGTAAACTACTGTTGTCATAGTCGTCAATGTTGAAGTATTGATAGCAACATTTCCGTTACTATCTTCAAACCAATTGACATTTAATCCATTTCCACCATTTACAATATTAGCTAAGGCAACTAAATCAAATGTTGCCATACCTGCACCGCCTGTTCCATCTTCACATAATGTTTCGTCGGTTGGATTTGCTGTAACTGCATTATCAACTATCAAGGTAACTGGTATCGGATCAGAGTTACAAACACCATCGAATACTACTGCGAAAATCGTTTGGTTCGTTATCGAATTAACTGGTCCTCCTGTGATTGGATTCATTAATTGAGTAAACCATAAAACTGTATCGCCTGGATTATTAATTATCTGAGCTTGCATTGCAGCTAGGAAAAAATCACCTGTTCCATTTCCTGTATCACATGCAAATTCTGTAATTGTATTTCCTGTAGGTTGCGGACTAATACTTAAATCAATTGCAACTGGTGCGGAAGTACAACCTCCATCTGAAACTACTGCGTAGATTATAGTTGGAGTTGTCGTGAAGTTCGTAGGAGTCGTTATTGAAATATTTAAATTCATGTCCTCATACCATAACACGGAAGTTGCGCTTCCACCATTGATTGTATTTTCTAATGTTGTCAAATCAAAAGTTGCTGTTCCATTTCCGTTATCACATTGTGCATCGGCAGTAGGTGTTGCAGGTAATTGATTAGCAACATTTAATTGGACTTCAACTGTACCAGATGCACAATTGCCATCTTGAATAGCTGCATAAATTGTGATGTTGGCTGCGTTGACAATAGTGTTGGTGATTGGCATTGTTCCATCACTATTTTCAAACCAACTGACGGCTAAACCATTTCCGCCATTTACAATATTTGCTAAATCAATTAAATCAAAATCTGCTAAACCATTTGCGTCAGCACATTCCGTTGCGATAGTTGGAGTTGCTACGACTGCATCATTTACAATTAATTCAACTGGTATAAAATCTGATTCGCATGTTCCATTTGAAACGATTACAAAAATAGTTTGATTCGTAATGGAGTTATAAGGACCTCCTGAAATAGGAGTCATCGTTTGAGTAAACCAAAGTGTAGTATCATTTGGATTATTGACAATCTGATCTTGCATTGCAGCTAAGAAAAAGTTACCTGTTCCATTTCCTGTATCACATGCAAATTCTGTAATCGCATTTCCCGTAGGAGTATTGTTGACTGTCAAATCAACTGCTACTGGATTGGATGAACATCCACCACTTCCGACTATTGTGTAAACTGTTGTAGTTACTGTATTAAATGAAGATGTAGATGTAATTGCATTGTTAGCATTTGCGTCTTCAAACCAATTAACTACTACTCCGCTTCCACCGTTGACTGTATTTTCTAAAGTTGTCAAATCAAACTCCGCTTCATTATTCACATCGCCACATAATTCTGTTGAAGTAGGAAATGCATCAACTTGTTGTGAAACGGTCAATGTGATTTCCACAGGATCCGATGAGCAACTTCCACTTGTTACCGTTGCATAAATAGAAGCATTGGTAGAAATATAATTTGTAAAAGGTGGTGTAAGTAGCATTGTTGCATTGATGTCGCTATACCATGTGACCATATTTCCATTACCACCATTAATAGTGTTTTCTATTGATGCTAAATCAAAAACGCCTGTAGCATTTCCAGTTCCATCATCGCAAGCATCGAGGGTTGCGGTATTTGCATTTATATTGTTAGTAACACTTAGTGTTACTCCAACAAAATCTGATACACAATCTCCATTATCTACAATTGCAAAAATTGTTTCTCCTGTAGAATTATAATTTAAATTTAAAATCTGATTAACCAATCCAAGGTCAGTATACCAAAGTACAGTCGCTCCAGTTCCATCATTGACAAGATTAGCCAATGCATTTAAATCAAAATTGGCAGTACCATCTCCTAAATCACATTGAGCATCCATTGATGGAATCGCATCTGGTATAACTAATACTTCTAAATCAACTGCTTGAAGTGCTGAGGTACAAGTTCCATTGGAAACCATCGCATAAACAGTTGTCAATGTCGTTACATAAGGAGAAATAATTTGATTATTTCCCATCATATCAGAAAACCAAGTAACTGTATTTGTTGTCCCTCCATTCACCGTATTCTCTAATGCCGTTAAATCAAACAGTCCTGTAGAACTTCCACATTCGGCTGCAAATGCTGGTAAAGTTATTGGAATTGGAAGTACATTTAAATCTACCGCTACTGGTGCCGAAGCACATACTCCACTTCCTACTACTGCGTAAACTATTGTAGAAGTTGTGTTATAAAGTGAAGGAATTGGAAACGTTGCCGCCATATCTGAATACCAAGTGACTGTACTACCGCTACCGCCATTTACTGTACCTTCTAAATTTGTCAAGTCAAAATTTGCTGTCCCTGTTCCATCATCACAAATGTCTGATGATGCTGGAAAAGCAGTTTGTAAAGCATCTACTGTCAACATTACTGCTACTGAGGAAGAGATACAATTGCCACTTCCTACTACTGCGTAAACACTTGTAGAAGTAGTGTTATACAATGAAGCAATTGGAAGCGTTGCCGCCATATCCGAATACCA
>JALZVK010000395.1 GCA_023301005.1 Saprospiraceae bacterium
TCTATACCATTGATTAAAAATAATAGGTGCGACATCTTCTTTATCATAATTGAAATCCCATTTTTTTAAAATATCGATATAGCCTTTTTCTTTATCATCAAGTTCAACTCCTTCCATAAAACCAAGTAGCAAAGGCAAAGCTTCCTCCGCTTTGATACTATAATTATTAGCATGTAGCGCCTTCATATCATCGAGAGTGATATTTTCCATTTTGTCTAATTCTCGATTAAGAATCCGTCCTCTATAATCTTCAAAACCACCACTATAATAATAAGGATAAGATTCGTCGGTAGAGAATTGATTGGCAGAAGAAACAAAACCTCGCTCAGGATTTTTGACAATTGGAGTTTGTTCATGAGGAATAAAACCTTTCCAATCATTTTCAGATGAACTTCCATCCTGAACAAATCGACCTTGTTGATTAGCTTTTATGGGAAATTTGCCTTGTACTTTTAATGCAATATCACCTTCTCTACTTGCGAAAACTATATTTTGAGCAGGTGTGTGAAACTCTCTTAAACTATTATAATAGTCATCAAAATTTTTCGCAACAGTCAGACCTAGTGATGAAGCCACTTCATTTCCTTTCCCTTCATGTACCACCCATTTTAAAGCTAAATCTTGATAAGGATCATCATTCTCATAAACTACAGGTCCCCAATGCGTATATCTTACCGTATCAATAACATCTGCTTGACCTTTTACTTTAATCGTTTCGGTAACTAAATTTGCATTAACAATTTTTCCATCCAAGTGATAAGTTAGCTTCTTATCATCAGCCCATTTTATCTTATACCAATCTGAAATGTCTTGTCCAACATTTGTAAATCCCCAAGCGATATTTTCATTAAATCCAATAACGACACCTGGAACACCTGGCAACGAAACGCCATAAACATTAGTAGTTGGCGTATGAATTTGTATTTCATACCAAATGGCAGGTAAGGTCAAATTTAAATGAGGATCATTACATAAAATTGGATTTCCAGAAGCAGTTTTACTTCCTGATACCGCCCAATTATTACTTCCTAAAAATGCTTCGGGCTTTTTATAAGGCGTATGAAAAATTGCTCCAATAGTAGAATCAATAGACATAGTTTGCATAGTTGGAGCTTTAAAATCCCAATTGACAGTCTTAGGAATAATAGGAGATTCTTTAGTATTTCTTTCGGGAAATAGGACGTCGAAAGTTTCTTTTCCAAAAGTTGCCAAAGCATTAGTAGACTCCAAATCAACTTCTCTAGAGGCAAGAGTTGAAGCCATCGCTTTCATAAAAATGGCAGATTTAAGAGGTGTCCATAACTCAGGTTCGTAATCTAATATTTTGTATTCTATAGGATAATCTTTAGGTGAAAGGCTATTGATATAAGTGTTGACACCTTTAGCATAAGCTTCAATTAAGGCAAATTCCTTTGGCGTTTTTTTCCAAGTTTTGATAGTATTTTCAGCGGCGTAAACCATCCCTCTGCGTCGCTTTAATTTATCAAACTCTATCGCTTTTGCTCCAATTACTTCTGATAATCTTCCACTAGTAGCACGAGTAGAAAAATCCATTTGCCACAGTCTGTGTTTCGCTTCAATATAACCTTGAACTATTGCAGCATCATTGAGATTTTGAGCAAAAATATGAGGTACTAATTTGTCATCAAAAATAACTTCCACAGGTGAATCCAATCCTAATTCACTTTGAAAATTATCACTTCTATTCTCTTTTACACTTTCTGCATTTTGCCAAAAACCAGTAAATGGATTCAAAACTTTTCCTAGTGGCGGAACAGTAGTATCTAAAGGAATTTGATTATTAAGCATATAGGTCAATGCTAAAGTGGCGAGGAGAGAGAGAAAGAATTTTAATTGGTTCATATTGTTTTATTCGATTGGTTTATAACGTTTCACAAATTAAAATTTTAAAACAACTTCTTTAAAATTTGACAATTTTATTTGATGACTCAAGAAAAAAGTGTGGTGTAAATATAAATAACACTTTTTTCAATATCATGTAACTATTTAATATGAAGAACGTTTTGTGCCAAAAAAGTGACTTTAAAATGATTTTTTTATAAAAAAACTGATTCCCACAATTTAAGGATAAAGTCTTATGGGTAAAGGGTTGAAAAAATAAAATTCGTTTTTTTAATGTCACAAAAAAATGACAAAACTATTGTCGCAGATATATTTTCATCATACATTTGTAGAATCGAAAATATTTAAAAATAGTTTTTGTGTTTATTTGTTTGGGTTAGAGACCCTTGCTTTTTTAAAGCAAGGGTTTTCTTTTAGATATACAGCATATTTTAAACCTGTCTTGTTTTAAAATAAAAAACCTGCTAAGGAGAATCCTTAGCAGGTTTTTATATTTAGAAATAAAATAAATCAGCAGCGTAAGCGAAACTGATCAAAATCAAAATCAATTATTTTTGACCTTTCCCATTTGGAGTAGTCAATATACTTGGAGCAGCAGTAGGAACAGCATCTTCTTGTTTTGCTTTTTTGTTAACTGTACCAACTACTTTAAGAACTCTCTTAGCGTCTTCACCTTCATTAGTATAGAGAGTAACTGTCTTATTGATTTTTCCTAAACGATTAGTAGCATATCGGATTTTGATTTCCGAAGTCTCACCTGGAAGAATAGGTGCTTTTTCGTAAGTAGGAACTGTACATCCACAACTACCTTTTGCATTTTTGATAATTAAAGGCTCATTACCGTTATTCGTAAAAGTAATTGTACGAAATGGGTCAGAGTCTTGCTCGATAGTACCAAAGTCAACAGTAGTAGTACTTAATTCCATAGCGGGACCATCTGTTTTAGGTGTAGTAGATTGAGCTTGAGCAAAAGTGAATGTTACTGCGAAAGATAAAAGAGTAAATAAAGAAAATAATTTTTTCATTGTATTATTAATTTTAGATTATGTTCTAGAAATATTAACGAAACAAAATTAATGATATATTATTCAAAAAGAAAGTTTTATTAGGTTAATGACTTGTTAATGATTTTTAAAGACTAATTAACAAATTAAAATTAGTGAAATTTTATTAAAATATAGTTACATTCTGATGTTTAAATAAACAAACTTTATGCCTTCTATATTTTATGTCAAAGTCAGGTGTATTATAGTTATTTTGATGATTTTAGTTTAAACGAAATAAATAATAAGCTATTTGACAAATCTTCTAAATAATTGACTTTAAAAACCTCTTTTTTTTTGTAAAACTTCATCAATTATTCTATGCTATTTCAGTTTTTTTTTTTATAATTTTGTAGTTCAATTCAATAAGTGGATAACTATAGTTTCTTATGAAGAATCATTTTATGGTTTTTCGTTAAAAACGATAGAAATTTTAATCACTATTTTGTGAGAAACCCGTAGAAAATAAAGTTACATATATTTTATGATTGAAAATCCTATCTTGAAAAAAATAGCTAGCAAAGGAAAAAATAAAAACACATTTCGTTCGGAAGCTCTTGAAGATTTTTGGACCTGCCTAGTAAGCCGAGAGGCATCTCTTTTGGCTCGTAAAGAAGTATTAACTGGAAAAGCAAAATTTGGTATTACTGGTGATGGTAAGGAAGTGCCACAAGTCGCAATGGCTCGTGCATTCAAAAAAGGAGATTGGCGATCAGGTTACTATCGTGATCAGACTTTTATGTTTGCACTTGGATTGAGTACAGTAGAAGCATTTTTTGCTCAATTATATGCTGATCATGACAATGATCCTTTCTCTGGTGGTCGTCAAATGAATAACCATTTTGCGACTCCGCTTATTGACGAAAAAGGAGATTGGTTAGAACATAAAAAATCATACAATGTCTCTTCTGATATTTCAAGTACAGGAGGACAGATGGCAAGAGCTCTAGGTTTAGCGTTAGCTTCAAAAAAATATAGAGAATCCAAAGTGCTTAAGAAAACTTCAAAATTTTCTGCTAAAGGAAATGAGGTAAGTTGGGTAACTATTGGTGATGCAAGTACTTCTGAAGGTGTTTTTTGGGAAACATTGAATGCTGCTGGTGTACAGAAAGTTCCTTTGGCAGTATGTATTTGGGATGATGGTTATGGAATCTCAGTTCCAAAAGAATATCAAACTACGAAAGGTGATATTACTTCAATCACAGAAGGTTTTAGATTGAATGAAAAAGGAGAAGGTTTCAACATGTATAAGTTACAAGGTTGGGACTATGAAGGATTAAGAGAAGTTTTTGCAGATGGTGGTGATAATCTAAGAAAAACTCATTCTCCTGCAATTTTTCATATTGAAGGATTAACTCAACCTCAAGGTCATTCGACTTCGGGTTCTCATGAAAGATATAAATCAAAAGCTAGATTAGAATGGGAGAGAGAGCATGATTGTATTAAAAAAATGCAAGAGTGGCTAATTGCTAAAAAGTTTATTTCTGTTAAAGATGTTGAGATATTAATCGAAGATGCTAAAAAATATGTGAGAGAAGCACGTAATAATGCTTGGAAAATATTTACAGATCCGATTAAGTCTGAGATTAAAAAAATATCTGATATATACATTCAGTTAGAGACGGAAGTCAATAGCAAAGATGAAGTAAGAGTGCTACATAAATCATTGACTAATCTTTTTAGTCCAATGATTTCGGAAGTTTTGGCGAATGTTCGAAAAATGCTTTTTGCTACAATTGGAGAAGATACTCCTTCTCGAAATACATTAATTGATTGGGTAGAATCTACAGAAGCTCTTGGAGATAAAAGATACCATACTTATTTATATAGTAGCTCTCCAAAGTCTGCCTTGAGTGTTCCTGTTATCCCCGCAAATTATACAGCCAAGTCACCTAAGTTAAATGGATATGAAGTTTTAAATGCTTGTTTTGATAAAGCTTTGAAACGAATACCTGAGCTTTTTGCTTTTGGAGAAGACGTAGGTCATATAGGTGATGTTAATCAAGGATTCGCTGGACTTCAAGAAAAATATGGAGAGGAACGAATTTTTGATACTGGAATTAGAGAGTGGACTATCATGGGACAAGCAATCGGAATGTCGATGAGAGGATTGCGACCAATTGCTGAGATTCAATATTTAGATTATTTAGTTTATGGGTTGGAACCATTGACAGATGACTTAGCTACGATACGCTGGAGAAGTAATAATCTACAACAAGCACCTGCTATTATTAGAACGAGAGGACACCGCTTGGAAGGAATATGGCATGCAGGTTCTCCGCTAGGAATGTTGATAAATTCATTAAGAGGAATTTATATTTTAACTCCTCGGAATATGACACAAGCAGCAGGTTTTTACAATACCTTATTACAGTCTGATGATCCTGCGGTAGTCATTGAATGTTTGAATGGTTATCGTTTGAAAGAAATGTTGCCAGACAATGTTGATAAATTTACTGTGCCATTAGGTGTTCCTGAAACTTTACAAGAGGGAACGGATGTTACATTAGTAACTTATGGTTCATGTGTGAGAATCGCTCAGTCAGGAATTACACTATTAGAAAAAGCAGGAATTTCTGTAGAGTTAATTGATGTTCAAACTTTGCTTCCATTTGATTTGGAGCATCAAATAGTTGAATCAGTCAAAAAGACGAATCGAGTTGTTTTCTTAGATGAAGATTACCCAGGAGGAGCTACTGCTTATATGATGCGAGAGGTCTTGGAAAAACAAGGAGGTTATCAATATTTGGATGAAAAACCATTAACAATAACAGCAGCACCTAATCGTTCTCCTTATGGTTCGGATGGAGATTATTTCTCAAAACCCAACCCAGAGGATATTTTTGAAGTTATATATAATATGATGAGAGAAGGAGATCCTAATCGTTTTCCTAAAATACGATAAGAGCATGTTTAAAATTTTAAATAACTGAAAAGAATTACTTCTTTTTTAGTTATTTAAAATTCTAAACACACTCCTGGAAGAAATATAATATTTTGATTTTTTAAAAGAAAAACTGAAACATAACTGACCAAAACTCCACAAGAATAATAGCTATCTTTAAAAAAAAATTATATTTGCCGTTGCATCAATTACAAACCATAAAAGAAACACTTAATCCAACTGCTTTGGCGGACAGCATTGTTATCATACCTACCTACAATGAAAAAGAAAATGTAGCGAAAATCATCCAAGCAGTATTTTCACTCAATAAATCTTTTCATGTTCTCATCGTGGACGATGGCTCTCCTGATGGTACAGCTGCTATTGTCAAAGACCTCCAAAAAGAATATCCTGAATCTTTATTTATAGAAGAACGAAAAGGTAAGTTAGGACTAGGAACTGCTTATATTCATGGTTTTAATTGGAGTTTGGAGAGAGATTATGATTTTATTTTTGAGATGGATGCTGACTTCTCTCATAATCCAAATGACTTGGAACGATTACATGAAGCTGCTAATAATTGCGGAGGAATGTCAGTTGGTTCTCGATATGTAAAAGGAGGACAGTTAAAAAATTGGCCTTTAGATAGAATCCTATTATCGTATGGAGCATCTTGGTATGTTCGACTGATTACTTGGATGCCAGTCAAAGATCCAACAGCTGGTTTTGTATGTTACTCTCGTAAAGTCTTAGAATCTATGGATTTTGATAAAATCAGATTTATAGGTTATGCTTTTCAAATTGAAATGAAATTTGCAACTCGCTCAATGGGTTTTAAAATAGCAGAAGTGCCAATTACTTTTATTGATAGAGTAGAAGGAGATTCTAAAATGCATGGCGGAATTATCAAGGAAGCAATTATGGGCGTATTGAGTATGAAATGGAAAAGTTTTTTTGATTCTTATAAAAAAGCTTAATCGGAAATCTAAATCTAGTAATAAATCTCACATTATATAATAGACCTGTCCACTTTTTCCCACCTTTCTCTTATTTTTCTAATAAAGTTATCCACATGTTTTTTTTTAATACATAAATCATTGATTATCAATGATATTGCCATTCCGATTTTTTCTATAAATAACTTATCAACCTGTATTTTCCCTACTTTTTATCAAAATGGTGATTTCTTACCACAGCCTCCCACCTTTATTTTTTATTTAAAATAATAAATAAACAACATTTATTCACTATTTAGTTATAAATAAATAAGCGCTACGATGATTTGACAATCATTTGTTTACATATTTTCATAATGTTAATTTGTGGAAAACTTTTTGCTAAAAAAAAGTGGAGGAAAGTGGTAATTTGTGGACATTCTTTTTACTTTTGAAGTGTATTATTACAATAACTACTAAAATACCTTAGTCAAAAAAGAAAAATGCCTCAATTATTAGGAGAATATGACTGCAAACTCGATGCAAAGGGAAGGGTAAGAATGCCTTCACCTTTACTCAAGCAATTGGGCGAGCATGAGTCGTATGGATTCGTAGTAAATCGAGGAATTGAAGATTGTTTGACTTTATATCCTAAAGAAGTTTGGGATGTAGTAAGCGAAGAAGTAAATCAGTTGAATACTTATGTAAAAAAGAACAGAGCATTTGTTCGATACTTTTTTAGAGGAGCAACTGAATTAAATACAGACGGTTCCGATCGAATCAACTTACCCAAAAAATTATTGGAGTATGCTGGTATCGAAAAAGAACTCGTGCTTTTCGCACATACTAATAAGATTGAAATTTGGGCAAAAGATAAATATGACGGTGTTCTTGAAGAAGAACCCGAAGACTTCTCCGACCTTGCAGAGGAGGTGATGGGTAAAGCCAAAAATGGTAATCCACCGACCGAGGTGTAAAACCACTAAAACCAACAACCAACTTTAAAACAAATGGCTTACCATGACCCAGTACTCAAGGATGAAAGCATTGAAGCTTTACTGATACAGCCAAGGGGCATCTATGTTGATGCTACCTTCGGCGGAGGAGGACATACAAGAGCTATACTTGAAAAATTAGATAGCGACAGTCAGATTTTTGGATTTGATCAGGATGAAGATGTGCTTCCAAATTTGCCTGACGATGAGCGATTCACTTTCGTTCATCATAATTTTAAGTATTTAAAAAGGTTTTTAAAACTACATGGTGTAACTGAAGTGGATGGAATATTAGGAGATTTAGGAGTTTCATCACATCAATTAGACAAAGCCGAAAGAGGTTTTTCATATAGGTTTGAAGCTGAATTGGATATGAGAATGAATCAGCAAGATGAGTTAAGTGCTAAAGATATTTTGAATACTTACTCAGCTAGTGATTTGCAAAGAGTATTAAGTGAATATGGTGAAGTAAGAAATTCAAAAACTCTTGCCGAAGCTATAGTTAGAGAAAGGCAATTAAAAGCGATTCAAAGTACTGGCGATTTTTTGAGAATGGCAGAGCCTTATATAAGAGGTCAAAGAAATCGCTACCTATCACAAGTTTTCCAAGCATTGCGCATAGAAGTCAATGATGAAATGGGAGTTCTAAAAACTTTCCTTGAAGAATCTCTAGAGGTATTAAAACCAGGAGGAAGATTAGTCATCATTACTTATCATTCCATTGAAGATAGATTTGTGAAAAAATTCTTGAAAGCTGGAAACTTCGAAGGAGAACAACAAAAAGATTTTTACGGCAATATTTTTCGCCCATTTAAAATAATTACAAAGAAACCAATACTTCCCTCAAAGGAGGAAATTAAAAGAAATCCAAGAGCACGAAGTGCGAGCTTAAGAGTAGGGGAGAAAATTGATCAATAAATGGCAAAAAAACCTAAAACATTTAAAGATTATCTGACACTTGATTTTAGTGCTGAAGCAATATTGAAAAATTTGCCTTTTGTCTTGTTCTTAGGATTTATCGGTTTGATATATATAATGAATGCCCATTACTCTGAAAAAAAACTGTGGCAGATACAGCAATATAAAAAAGAGATAGAGAAGTTGGATTGGGAATACACATCAATAAAATCTGACTTGATGTATCAAACCAAACAATCAGAAGTGGCAAAAGCTGTAAAAGATATAGGATTAAAAAATGGAAAGGGTTCTCATCCAAAACGGATAATAATTCCTAAACATAAAGAGGAGTGAGAAGTTGATTGAGTTCGAAATTTCTTTTTTTAAAATAACAATCAACCCTCATACTTAAAGAAATCTCAATACTCAAAAAATGAGTCAAAACAAAAATGAAGTTTTATACCGTGTGTACATTGTGTTGGGGTTGCTGATGGTATTTGCAGGTTTCATTTTTTATTATGCTATAAAAATAAGTGTGCTTGAAGGTGATTTTTGGAGAAAGGAAGGAGAGCAGAAAGTTAAGTTATACACCGTAAAAGCAAGTAGAGGAAATATAATGACAGAAGATGGCGCATTGTTGGCCTCTTCGCTTCCGTTCTTTGACATATATTTTGATACAAAAACTCCTTCTCAAGAGTTGTTCGACCAGAATGTGGGTTCATTAGCTTTAGGGTTAATGCCATATTTAGGGGACGAATATGATTTTACAGAAGGAGGTTTAGAGCAATTTTTAAAAGATGCACGAGACAGTAGCCGCCAATATTTATTAATTAAAAAAGGCGCGTCTTACTTAGAGTGTGAAAAAATTAAAAAGCTACCCATATTCAGAAAAGGACAATATGGAGGAGGTTTTATTGCGGAGGAAAATTTTCGTCGCAAAAGACCATACGGAATGTTGGCTCGAAGAACTTTGGGTTATGTAAGAGACAATGGAAAGAAAGTTGGACTCGAAGGATTTTTTGATAAAACACTTGGAGGTTCAGATGGTAAGCGACTTAAAGTTTATAAAGCTGCTTCCAAAATTTTAGTTCCAGTCAACGATTTCAATGAAATCGAACCTGAGAGTGGACAAGACATTGTTACTACAATTGATGTCAATATCCAAGATGTAGTTCACAAAGCATTATTGCGAGGACTCGAACATCACAATGCTCAAAATGGTACAGCTATAGTCATGGAAGTCAAAACTGGCAAAATCAAGGCCATCTCAAATATCGGTAAAATGACTAACGGCTGGTATGAAGATTATAACTATGCTGTAGGTGCTGCGGTAGAACCTGGTTCTACATTTAAGTTAGCTGCAATGATGGCATTATTAGAAGATGGTTTTATCGACTTGGATGATACAATTGATTTAGAACAAGGTGCTCATACTTTCTATGAAGAAGAAATGTTAGATGCTTCTTACCATCAATTGGATTCAACAACTATTCGAAAAGCATTTGAAATATCATCAAATGTAGGTATAGCCAAATTGGCTCAAAAGTATTACGGAGATACAAAAGAAGAAAAAAGATTTATAGAACATTTTAGAAATTTCAGATTACATCAACCTATTAATATAGAAATAGATGGTGAAGATCCACCAACTGTAAAAGACCCTGAAAGAAAAAGAGAAGAAGATTGGAGTGGTATCACAATCCCTTGGATGTCAATAGGTTATGAGGTGGAATTGACACCTATGCAATTGCTTTCATTTTATAATGCAGTTGCGAATGATGGGAAAATGATGAAACCTTATTTAGTAACTCAAGTCCAACATTTTGGAGAGGTGCTAAAAACATTTAAACCAATTGTTGTTAAAAATCAAATTGCAAAAAAAGAAACTATTCGAGATGTAAAGTCATTGTTAGAAGGAGTAGTGGAACAAGGAACAGCAAAGAAATTAAAATCAAATCAATACAAATTTGCAGGGAAGACAGGAACAGCACAAATTAATTATTACAAATTTGACAGAAAAGAAGACATCAAATATCGAGCTTCTTTTGTAGGATACTTTCCTGCTGATGATCCTGTTTATTCTTGCATTGTTGTTGTCACAGAACCAAGGCAAAATGGTCGATATGGTTCGGAGGTCGCAGGACCTATTTTTAGAGAAATAGCGGATAAATGTTTTATCCAACAAAAAGAATTATTTCCTAAAGAAAACCTAATAGCAAAAAAATATTCAGATAGAGATAAAATGCCGCAGTTAGATGTGGGTTACAAAAAAGATGTAACCAAGGTGTTAGAAAAATTAAATTTTCCACATACCGACAGCGGTGTAAAAAATTGGGCAGTACTAACTGCTAACACAGATACGCTACATATTGCACCTCGATATATTAGTCGAGATTTAGTACCGAATGTAGTTGGAATGGGATTAAGAGATGCACTTTATATTTTAGAAAATTTAGGATTGAAAGTGACATTTGAAGGGACAGGAAAAATCGTAAAGCAATCTATCAAAGTAGGAACAAAGATAAGAGGACAGAATATTAGATTGACTTTAAGGTAAGATTAGTGAAAGAACTAATCTATCAAAAATAAATTTTTTCGATTGGATTTAAAATAGAAGTTAGAAGGCTAAACGATAGCTTCCATTTTATTTAAACGCCAATCTTAAACATACTTTTTTTTAGACGACTGTACGAGAAAGAGAAACTTCTCACACTATCGAAACACTACATAAATTACACAAATGTTTTAGTCTGTTTTTTATTAAAAAAAACTAAGACAAAAACACAAACCTATTTTATGATAAATTTTTTGGTCATTGAAAAATTAGTTTTATAGCGACCGCAAGGAGAAATAAAATTCTTTTTTCATTGACTTAAAACAAAAAAATAATCATAAAGTTTAAAAGAAACTATTGCAAGCTCTGAAGCACATATTACAAAATGTAACAGTAGACGAGTTGATTGGAGAATCAAATTTAAATATCAAAAATATCACGTTTGATTCTCGTCAGGTAAATGCAGAGAGCATTTTTGTTGCGATTCGAGGAACGCAGACTGACGGTCACAAGTTTATTGAAAATGCGCTTCAGGGCGATGCAATGGTTATCGTTTGTGAGGATTTACCTCAAGAGTTACACAACGGTGTAACTTATATCAAAGTACCAGATAGCTCAGAAGCTTTAGGAATTATGGCTTCTAATTTTTACGAGCATCCTTCTGGACAATTGAAATTAATTGGAATTACAGGTACCAATGGAAAAACAACTACTGTCACCCTTTTACATGATTTATTTTCAAAAATGGGTTTTAAAGTAGGATTGCTTTCCACCGTCGAAAACAAAATTGGTAACAAAGTAATTGCATCTACACACACGACACCTGATGCAGTTTCAATGAATGAATTGATAGCTGATATGGTGGAAGCAGGATGTGATTATGCATTTATGGAAGTGAGTTCTCATGCGATAGACCAGAGAAGAATTGCAGGGTTGAAATTTGCAGGAGGTGTTTTTACTAATATCACTCACGACCATTTGGACTACCACAAAACATTCAAAGAATATTTGAATGTGAAAAAAAGATTTTTTGACGAACTACCTAACAATGCTTTTGCATTGACAAATATTGACGACAGAAATGGAATGGTTATGGTTCAAAATACCAAAGCCAAAATCCAAAAATATAGCCTGCGAAAGAAAGCAGACTTTAAAGTCAAAATAGTGGAAAATAGTCTTTCGGGACTCCACCTTGAAATAAATGGAAATGAATTTTTCGGACGACTCATTGGCGAATTCAATGCTTACAATTTGTTGAGTGCTTACGGAACAGCAATTTTATTAGAGCAAGATGAATTGGAAACGCTAACGATTTTAAGTCAATTAAAATCAGCAGAAGGTCGCTTCGATTATGTAATAAATAATAATACAGGTGTAATCGGAATCGTAGATTACGCACATACACCTGATGCTTTGGAAAAAGTCCTAAGCACTATTGACAAATTAAAAACAGGTAACGAACAAATCATTACCGTTGTTGGTTGCGGAGGAGATAGAGATAAAGGAAAACGTCCTTTGATGTCAAAAACTGCATGTGCTTATAGCACAAAAGTTATCATCACATCTGACAATCCTAGAACTGAAGACGCTGATCAAATCATAGAAGATATGATGAAAGGCGTTCCGATTTATGCAACTAACAAAGTACTTACAATTTCTGATCGTAAGACTGCTATCAAGACAGCAAGTATGTTGGCTCAAAATGGAGACATCATTTTAGTAGCAGGGAAAGGTCATGAAAAGTATCAAGATATAGGAGGTGTCAAGCATCCATTCGATGATAAGCAAGTACTCAAGGATTGTTTGGACATTACTTAAAATTAGTGGTGAATATTGAATGTTTACATTCATAACTCATCGCTCAAAAAGTATTATCATTCTCAGATTCACTTTGGAAGATAGTTGCGATGGTAGATTTATCTATTGTTGCAACTATCCTTTTTTCTTAAAATGAAAATGAGATTTATATATAAAAAAAGAAAAACACAGTGCTTTGAAAGTTAGGAAAAAGTTTTCATCGCATTTAAACGAATCAAAAGAAAATATTAAACATAACAGGTTTCAAAAAAAACAAAAGAACAGCAGGAAAAACGAAGTGAAGCCACAATTTTATTAACCAATGCTTTATCACTTACTTGAGTTCTTGGGAGAACACTACGAATTTATCGGTGACGACTTGTACCAATTCATATCCTTTCGTGCAGGTGTTGCCATGATCCTATCTCTTGTAATATCATTGTTATTCGGTGGACGAATAATCAAATTCCTTAAAGCATTACAAATTGGTGAAACTGTTAGAGACCTCGGTCTTGCAGGACAAAAAGAAAAAGAAGGAACACCTACTATGGGTGGAGTCATAATTATAATGGCGATTCTTATTCCTTTTTTGTTGATGGCTGACTTAACGAATATGTACTCGTTGGTGATGATACTCGTGACGATTTGGATGGGAATAATTGGATTTACGGATGACTACATCAAAGTATTTAAAAAAGATAAAAAAGGATTAGCGGGCAAATTCAAAGTATTAGGACAAGTGGTGTTAGGATTGATAGTGGGAGTTGTAATGTTCAATAGTCAAGATATAAAAGTAAGAATCGATAAAGATGTAGCACAAGAATACGGTTATGAGTTAACCACTATTCAATCTGCAAAAATCGATTCAACAAAAGTTGAAATCAAAGCGGCATTAACGAATGTCCCTTTTTTAAAGAAATCAGAATTAGACTATGCTTCTTTCCTAACTCCATTTATTAGCGAAGTAGAAAAAAGACAAAAGTGGGCATGGATAATTTTTATTCCTATTGCAATATTTTTTGTAACGGGAATATCCAACGGAGCCAATTTGACAGATGGAATAGATGGATTAGCAACAGGAGTTTCTGCAATCATAGGAGCGACATTAGGCATACTAGCTTATGTTTCTAGTAATGCACTTACGGCTGAATATCTCCATATAATGCATCTGCCAGGAGCGCAAGAATTGGTAACTTTTTGTGCTTGTTTCTTAGGAGCATGTATTGGATTCTTTTGGTACAATTCTTTTCCAGCTCAAATATTTATGGGCGATACAGGAAGTTTGACCATAGGAGGAATTATCGCAGCGATAGCATTATTAATTCGAACAGAATTTTTGATTCCAATATTATGTGGAGTTTTTGTAGCGGAAAATTTATCAGTAATGATTCAAGTTTCTTATTTCAAATACACTAGAAAGAAATATGGAGAAGGGCGGCGAATTTTTAAAATGTCACCCTTGCATCATCACTATCAAAAATTGGGAATGCACGAATCGAAGATTGTTTCTCGATTTTTAATTGTAGGAATTTTCTTAGCAGCACTGACGATTATTACTTTAAAAATCAGATAAAACCTGATTGATTATAAGTGTTTATTCAAGAATCTTTTTCATGAGATTTTATATATAAAACGAAAAACCACAGAGATAGAGATAACAGATATACTACTACTGTACTCGGTCTCAATAAATTAAGAAAAGTATCTGGAGTTTTCATCTCTTGGTTTTTCTAATTTTAAAAAAAAGAAATCATGAAACTAGTAATATTAGGAGCTGGTGAAAGTGGAGTAGGAGCAGCATTGTTAGCTCAACAAAAAGGATTCGAAGTTTGGGTATCTGACAAAGGAGCGATACATCCAAATTTCAAAAAAGAATTAGAAGAAAACAAAATTCCATACGAGGAATTACAACATACTAAAGAGAAAATATTTGATGCAACGCAAGTGATTAAGAGTCCAGGGATTCCTGACAAAGTTCCTTTAATCAAAGAATTAAAAGAACGAGGTATTCCAGTAATATCAGAAATAGAATTTGCATCAAAATACACCGACGCTACCATTATAGCAATTACTGGTAGCAATGGCAAAACGACCACCACCAAACTAACTTATCATCTGTTACACACAGCAGGTTATGATGTTGCAGTAGGAGGAAATATTGGGACAAGTTTTGCGAGGTTATTATCAGGAGGGAATCATGCCTACTATGTGTTAGAGCTTAGTAGTTTTCAATTAGATGGTATCCGTGATTTTCGACCGAATGTGAGTGTGTTGTTAAATATTACTCCTGATCATTTGGACCGATATGAATATAAAATGGAGCATTACATTGCCTCCAAATTTCAAATCATCCAAAATCAAAAAGGTAATGACCTTTTTATTTACAATGGGTTGGACAAAAATATAACAACCTATTTACAGGACAGACAACTGACTATTAAAGAGACAATCGTTAAAGAAATTTTTCATTCGAAAAACAAATTAACAGTAGGAGTCTCAGAATTCGATACTACTTCATGCAGCCTAAAGGGGATGCATAACATGTTCAATGCCTCTTGTGCAATTCACGCTGCGAAAGCAGTTGGCATGGACGATACTTTTATACAGCAGGGGTTAAATACTTTTATCAATGCCCCACATCGGTTGGAACACGTTGCTGAAATTGATGGTGTAGAATTTATCAATGACAGCAAAGCTACTAATGTTGACTCAGTTTATTACGCCCTCAAAGCGATGGATAAACCAGTCATCTGGGTGGCTGGCGGAACAGACAAAGGAAATGATTATAACGCTATCGAAAGTTTAGTGTTAGAAAAAGTAAAAGCCATCATTTGTTTAGGAGTGGACAACACTCCAATCATTGAAGCTTTTATTGGAAAAATTGAAATCATTGAAGAAACACAAAGTTGTAAGGATGCGATTAACGTTTCCCAACAATATGCACACGCGGGAGATGTAGTACTACTTTCACCCGCTTGCGCGAGTTTCGATTTGTTTAAAAATTATATAGACAGAGGCGATCAATTTAAAGCTGCTGTACTTGAAATAAAAAAAGAAGAGAGATAAGATAAGAGAGAGTAGAGATGTTTTTTTCAAAACACTCTAATCTTGAATTATCACTCATTGCCAAAAATCTTTTTTTAGAAAAAAAATCATGGTCAAGCTAAAGTTGAAAACATAAGCGACCGTAGGAAGTGTTGGTTTCAATTTTAGCTAGACTTAAAACATGAATTTTCTAAAAAATAAATAATAAGTATGTCGTTTGGAAATCAACTATATGCAAAGTTAAGAGGTGACCGAGTCATCTGGATGATAGTTTGTGTTTTAGCAATCTTTTCCATTTTAGCAGTATATAGTGCATCGACGACATTGGCGTACCGATTGAGCGGAGGGAATACAGAGGCGTACATGATTAAGCATACAGTTTTGATTTTGATGGGATTGTTTTTGGCTTATGTATGTTACCTCACACCTTATGTGCAGTACTCTCGGATTTCGCCTTACTTGATGTTGATTACGATTCCGTTGTTGGTTTACACCTTAGGATTTACGGAAGGAT
The DNA here is from genome assembly GCA_023301005.1 of Saprospiraceae bacterium. Taxonomy (GTDB): domain Bacteria; phylum Bacteroidota; class Bacteroidia; order Chitinophagales; family Saprospiraceae; genus CAJQQY01. Next base: position 16,528 of record JALZVK010000395.1, read on the forward strand.
TCAACGAAGCAAGACGATGGATAACAGTTCCATTTGTAGGATTGACATTCCAGACTTCTGACTTTGCCAAATTGTCTTTAATCATTTATGTGGCTAGAGCAATATCATCAAAGCAGGAGTACATAGAAGATTTCAATGATGCATTCATGCCTATTATCATTCCAATATTGATAGTATGTGGATTGATTGCACCAGCAGATTTATCGACTGCGGCAGTCTTATTTTTTACTTGCCTTTTGATGATGTTCATGGGGCGTGTTAGTTTGAAATATATTTTACTCTTGATGTTTTTAGGAGTGGTTTTGTTTTCCTTTTTAGTCACTATTGGAAATTTATTTCCAGAATCAGACATCATCCGAATTGATACTTGGGTATCACGGTTACATGATTTTATGTATGACAAAGGAGAAAACAATATCCAAGTCGATCAAGCCAAAATTGCAATAGCAAGTGGCGAATGGTTTGGCGTAGGTCCTGGTAATAGTGTACAAAGAAATTATTTACCTGCTCCATTTTCTGATTACATCTATGCAATTATTTGCGAAGAGTACGGATTGATATTCGGAGGTTTTATCATCCTTGCACTATATGTAGCCTTGTTTTATAGATGCGTAAAAATTGTAACCAAAAGCCCAAAAGCTTTCGGAGCAATGCTCGCGTTAGGATTAGGATTATTACTATCGCTACAAGGATTGATGAACATCGCAGTAAATGTGAATTTACTTCCCGTAACAGGACTAGCCTTACCTATGGTAAGTATGGGAGGAACTTCAGTAATATTTTCAGGAATTGCATTTGGAATGATACTTAGCGTAAGCCGATACATAGAAAAAACAACTTGATGAGCAACCGTAAATACTCATCACAATAAGATAATGAAAGACAGACTTTAAATTTAGAAACCCAGTAAATTAGACTATATGAGACCAACAGTTTTTTTATTTGATAAAAAGTTAGAACCAAAAGGGCAAGTGAGTGAACAGTTACTTGCTAATACTTGGATAGCTGTAAAAGATGTTTCGAGAAAAGAGTTGATGGAAAAATTCGAATTACAAGTATCATTGAATTTGAATTGGGATGCAGGACTATTATTAAAGAATGATGAAAGCAGAGGTTTGGGTGGAAATTTTTTGATGCCACCAAGTTTAGATGGTTGGACAATTATGGTAGGAGAGTATTTTAACAATAACTCCGAAATGATAAAGATGTGTAAAGAATTAAGTATCGAATATGGGGAGATGTATTTCTTTTCCAATGATGATTCTTTAGAAAAGAATCTTTGGATTTATGGAAATGATGGATTGATGGAAAAATGGGAAACAGAAGAAGAAGACTTAGAAAGCGAAGCAAGTAAATTGCCTTTTGATTTTAGAAAATTTAATCATCAACTAAAATTCAAAGACGTTTTACTTTGTAAAAATAAAAAGAGCCAAAACCAAATGAGGTTGTGGTAATTGCGACTATTCAGAGGTGAGAACAGAGAACAACGATTAGAGAGCTGTACAATTAGTATTCTCTTTTCTTTCAATAAAATGGTCTCTATTTTCTGATCTAAATAATCAATAAAAAAATGAAAGTAATCATAAGCGGTGGTGGTTCAGGTGGACATGTGTTTCCAGCAATTGCGATTGCTAATGAATTAAAAAAACAGCGACCTGATGCCGAGATACTTTTTGTAGGAGCAGAAGGAAAGATAGAAATGGAAAAAGTCCCTAAAGCGGGATACCCAATTAAAGGTCTTTGGATCAGCGGGTTTCATAGAAAATTGACATTACGGAATTTGATGTTTCCATTCAAACTCATTCACAGTTTGTATAGAGCATACAGAATTATTCAAAGTTACCAACCTGATGTGGTGATTGGAGTAGGAGGTTTCGCAAGCGGACCAACACTTCAAATAGCAACCTTAAAAGGAATACCAACTTTGATACAAGAACAAAATTCTTATCCAGGAATAACGAATCGACTTTTAGCAAAAAGAGTCACTCGGATTTGTACAGCTTACGATGGCATGGACAAATTATTTCCAAAAGAAAAAATAATACTCGTAGGTAACCCTGTACGACAAGACATTATAGAATTGAGTGGACAAAGAGAAGAAGGAATAGAATATTTTGATTTAGATAAAAACAAAAAGACAATTTTTCTTTTTGGAGGAAGTCTTGGAGCAAGAGCATTAAATGATTCAATGGCAGCAAATAAAGATTTGCTCGAAAATAATAATAATGTCCAAGTGCTATGGCAAACTGGTAAACTCTATATCGAAGAGTTTCAAAATTGCGCCACAGCTCAATTGGATAATGTAAAGGTTTTACCTTTTGTTGACAGAATGGATTTGGCGTATGCAATGGCGGATATAATGGTAACGAGAGCAGGAGCATTAACGATTTCGGAATTGTGTTTGGTTGGAAAACCAGCCATATTAATTCCATCACCAAATGTCTCAGAAGATCATCAAACGATGAACGCAAATGCTTTATCCACAAAGGATGCAGGAGTGTTGATTCAAGAAAAAGAAGCCATAAGTATGTTGGAACAGGCTTTGCATATAATTGATAATGAGCAACTTACAAATAAGTTGAGCGAAAATATTAAACAATTAGCTCAACCGCAAGCTGCTAAAAATATAGTTTCTGAAATTTTAAAGTTGATAAAATGAAACTAGAAGATATTCGTAAAATATATTTTGTTGGAATTGGTGGAATAGGGATGAGTGCATTAGCAAGATATTTTAATAAGAACGGAGTTGAGGTATTTGGATATGATAAAACGAAAACAACACTTACCAAAACGTTGGCAAGTGAAGGGATGAAAATCCATTATGACGATGATATTTCGCAAATACCTGAAGGCATAGATTTGGTGGTTTACACACCTGCTATTCCTAAAACGCATGGTGAGTTGAACTACTTTTGGAATAATGATTTTCCAGTAAAAAAGAGGTCAGAAGTTCTAGGCATTATTAGTCGCAGCAAAAAAGCGATAGGTGTCGCAGGTACTCATGGTAAAACTTCTACGAGTTCGATTTTGACTTGGTTGTTAAAAGTAGGCGGCGTGGATTGCACCGCTTTCCTCGGAGGAATTGCTCAAAATTTTGAAAGCAATTTTATAGAAGGAAAAAGTGATTGGGTCGTAATCGAAGCAGATGAATATGACCGTTCCTTTTTACAACTCAATCCTGACATGGCAATCGTATTGTCGATGGATGCAGATCATCTTGACGTTTATGGAGATGAAGCAACGATGCACCAAGGCTTTTATGATTACGTTGACCGAGTTAAAGATGGCGGTTATGTATTTGTAAAAGATGGATTGCGAATGCCATTCAGTAAAGTGAATGTGACTTACGGACAGTTTGGAATCGAAAGAGGAAGTTATCGAGCAGAGAATGTAAGAGTCGAAAATGGATTCTTTGTTTTTGATTTTAAAAGTTCGAAAGAAAATATTGATAATATAAAATTCACATTGCCTGGAAAACACAATGTTGAAAATGCAACAGCAGCAATTGCCGTTGCTCAACAACTAGGAGTTACAGGTGATGATGTCAAAAAAGCACTAGCTTCTTTCAAAGGAATTAAGCGAAGATTTGAACGAATTTATTCCAATGACAGTATTGTTTATACTGATGATTACGCACATCATCCTTCTGAACTAAATGCAGCAATTGGAGCAGCTAAAATGCTATTTCCTAACAAGAGACTTACGGGAATATTTCAACCACATTTATATTCAAGAACGAATGATTTTGTGGATGGATTTGCAGCTGCCTTAGACGAATTGGACGAAGTGATTTTGATGGATATTTATCCAGCAAGAGAGTTGCCAATGCCAGGCGTAACATCTAAGATTGTTTTTGATAAAATGAAAAATCCAAATAAGACTTTAGTTACTAAAGCAACTTTGATGGATACATTGAAAGATAAGAAAGTAGAATCGTTGATGACATTAGGTGCAGGAGACATTGATACTTTTATCCAACCGATTAAAGAATGGTTGGAGCGTTTATGAAATTTATAAAAACAAATTATAGTCTCTTCGAGACTATGTAAATGTTTTGTTATAAATTTTAAATAAAAAAATAAAATCAAATCCGAAAGGATTGAATATATAAAACCTAAGTTGTAAAACATTGATTATCAATATTTTACAAATGAAAATAGCTGAGAAATGAATCCTGAGACCCTCCAAACGATAAAACGTTTAACACTCATAGCCATTGGGTTTATGTTGTTAGGCTTTATAGTTTGGTCAGTAAATAAGCGAGAAAGCTCGCTTTCTCAAGGATTGAAAATAGAAGTAGAACCAATGGTCAATGGAAGAAATCTATTAACGACTGGTGATATTCAAAAAATAATACAACGCAGTTTTGTATTTGACTTAACGGAGGAAAACGTTCCTCTTGCAAATTTGAAAGTAGGTGAAATCGAAAAAATATTAGAAGCGGAACCTTTTGTTTTGGATGCTGAAGTTTATGTAGATGCACAAAATAAATTGTTCGTTCATGCTTCTCAACGAACACCAGTGATTAGAGTAATTGACAAGGACAATCAAACCTATTACATGGATGAAAGTGGCAGAAGAATGCCAATGTCAGATCATAGTACAGCGAGAGTGATTATTGCTACTGGTGAAATCCCTCCGTACACACCTGATTTTCATGATCCAAGAAAAAAACATTTGATTAAATATTTGTTTGACTTGGCTAAATATATCAGAGACGATGATTTTCTAAATCCAATGATTGAACAAATTCATGTCAATGCTCGAAGAGAATTTACGCTTATCCCAAAAGTGGGAAAGCAGAAAATAGAATTTGGAAAATTTCAAGATGTAGAAGATAAGTTTAACCGCTTAGAAATATTCTACAAAGAAGGAATGTCGAGAGAAGGATGGAATAAGTACAAGACCATTAATTTGAAATTTAGCAAACAAGTGATTTGCCAAAAGAGATAATATAATTGCTAATATAAATTAGCAGGTTATAAAGTCTCCAAGATTTACTTGATGCAAAAAATAAAGTACGTTTGAAATCTATTTTTGATGATTTATTTATTACCGCCAATTTTTATTGGCGGTTTTGAATCACTCTTCAAAATAGACCAAGCTTACTAGTAAGAATATCCCTTACATTTTTTAACCATAAAAGAACATAACACTCTTTTAAACTTTGAAACACATTATGATGATGGAAACAAACTTGCCGAAACAAGAAGTCGTCGTTGCCTTGGACATAGGGACAACTAAGGTCTGCGCTATTGCAGGTCGAAAAAACGAATATGGAAAAATCGAAATACTCGGTGTAGGAAAAGTCGATTCTGAAGGAGTAATGAGAGGAATCGTAACTAACATTGAAAAAACCGTAAGAGCAATTTCTGATGCTGTTATTGCTGCCGAGCGTGCAGTAGGAAAATCAATTAAAATTGTTCATGTAGGTATCGCAGGTCAACACATCAAAAGTCTTCAGCATCGAGGAATCTTAACTCGACATGATGACAATGATGAAATTAGTCAAAAAGATATTGATAAATTAGTAAGCGATATGTACAAATTAGTATTGCCTCCAGGCGATAAGATTTTACATGTAATTCCTCAAGAATACACAATTGATAATGAGCAAGGTATAACTGATCCTATCGGCATGTCAGGAGTACGCCTAGAAGCTAACTTTCATATTATAACAGGACAAATTACCGCTTCACACAACATTGACAGATGCGTTCGCAAAGCTGGTTTACAGGTTGCGGATATGACATTAGAACCTATCGCTTCTTCTAGCGCAGTATTGAGCGATGAAGAAAAAGAAGCAGGAATTGCTTTAGTAGATATAGGTGGAGGAACAACTGATATTACAATTTTTCAAGAAGGAATTATTAGACATACTGCTGTCATTCCATTTGGAGGAAATGTAATTACAAAAGATATCAAAGAAGGTTGTTCAGTTATTCAACAACAAGCTGAAAAATTAAAAATAAAATTCGGTTCTGCTTTAGCAGAAGAAGTTTATGATAATAGAATAATTACTATCCCAGGACTTAAAGGAAGAGAACCTAAAGAAATATCTGAGAAAAATTTAGCTCGAATTATTCAAGCTAGAGTAGAAGAAATATTAGATTATGTAGTTTGGGAAATTCGTCGTTCAGGTTATGAACGTAAGTTGATTGGAGGAATAGTTTTGACAGGCGGAGGAGCATTGTTAAGTAACATTGATAAGATTACTGCTTTCCATACCGGTATGAGTACTCGAATTGGATTGCCAATAGAGCACCTTGCACATGGTTACACAGAGCAAGTTTGTAGCCCAGTATTTTCTACTGCAATTGGATTATTAATCAAAGGAATAGATTCCAATGAGAAGCGTCCTGAAAAAATTAAAGAAGTCGAAATAGCAGAAGAAGAGATTGCACTAAAAGAGCCATCAAATGCAACTGAAGTAAAAGGAAAGTGGTATGACCAACTTTTCAAAAAAACCAAAGAGTGGTTTGAAGAAGAACCAGATTCAGATTTTTAAATCTGGATTTTTCGAAAAACTATGAGAAACATTTTTTATCTAATTCCTATTAAAACATTCAATTATGTTATTTGATTTGCCTAAAGAAACTACCTCTATAATAAAAGTCATCGGTGTCGGTGGCGGTGGAAGTAATGCAGTTAATCACATGTTTAACATGGGTATCGTAGGCGTTGATTTTGCTATCTGTAATACAGATAATCAAGCAATGGAACAAAGTAAAATTCCTACTAAAATTCAATTAGGACCAAACTTAACAGAAGGGTTAGGTGCTGGTTCAAAACCTGATATCGGACGTCAGGCTTGTATTGAATCTATTGATGAAATAAAAACTTTTCTTGCGAACAATACAAAAATGCTTTTTGTAACTGCTGGAATGGGAGGTGGTACTGGTACAGGTGCTGCACCTATCATTGCGAAGGCTGCTCAAGAGATGGATATATTAACAGTTGGTATCGTAACACTTCCTTTTGTATTTGAAGGTCGTCGTCGTTCTAAGCAAGGAGTGGATGGACTAGAAGAATTAAAGAAAAATGTTGATACACTAATTGTTATTTCAAATGATAAATTAAGACAGATTCACGGTAACTTAAAATTGTCAGAAGCATTCTCTGAAGCAGATGATATTTTATCAACTGCTGCCAAAGGTATCGCTGAGATTATCACAGTTCCAGGTTATGTCAACGTGGATTTTGAAGATGTCAATACAGTAATGCGTGATAGCGGAGTTGCTATTATGGGTACAGCTGTAGCAGAAGGTGACAACCGAGCTAAGTTAGCTGTTGACGAAGCATTGAATTCTCCATTATTGGAAGAGAGTGAAATCAAAGGTGCTCAACACATCTTATTAAATATTACTTCTGGTACTAAAGAGGTAACAATGGATGAGATTTTTGAAATCACAGAATTCGTTCAAGATGAAGCTGGTTTTGGAACTGATTTGATTTGGGGAAATTGTTTTGACGAAACGTTAGGAGAAAAAATTAGCGTTACCGTTATCGCAACTGGTTTTGAAGAGAACCGCCCAACTGCAACTAAGACTGGAAATAACAAAATCAAAATTCCTTTAGAAGGAGAAGATGCTCCTAAAAAAAATGGAATTTTTGATATAGGTCATACTGCTGAAAGTAACAAGGCAAATACTGTAGAATTTGATGATGTACGTTCTAACTACGAGCAGTACCAAAAACAAAATGGGTACTCTTACGAAGAGCCTTATATCAAAAGTGAAGATAAGGAACGTATGGAGGAAGAGCGTAAACAAAGATTACAATACGAAGCTCAAAGACGCGAGGAAAGACTCCGTAATTTGAGTGTTAAATTAAATAATCCACAAACGGTAAATGAGTTAGAAAACGAACCTGCTTACTTACGTAGAAAAGTTCAGTTGGATGATGTACCTCATAGTAATGAGGACAAAATGTCTCGACTAACTATCTCGGATGATGCAGAACCTGAGATTCGTTCTGACAATTCATTCTTACACGACAACGTGGATTAATACATCTGTGAATAATGGATGATGAAAGTTGAATGATTAATCGTCTAGTACGATTCGTAAATTCTTCAACTATTTCTTCATTATTCATTACTAAATGGTTCCATTGGATTCCTAGAGTCCGTTATGGTTCTTTTAAGGGATTAGTTTAAATATAAGGTATGCTTGCTACGGCGAGTATACCTTTTTTTTTATACTTGCTTCGCAAGTGTTATTTATAAATAAAATACGAAACCGTAAGGTTTTCAATAAATGAGAAAGAACTATTTAAGTGTGAAACTCGTTTTTATGGAAAATGATAGTTATTTTTATAAAAATAAATATTTTAAGATGACACAAGATTTTGCATTTAGAAAATTAAATTTATTTAGAAAATTGACCGAACTTCAAAATGAAGATGAAGATTGGGGAAAAGCATTAACTGAGAAAGACCAAGCAAATATAGAGCAAGGTCTAAAAGATATTGAAGAAGGAAGAACTATTTCTTTAGAAGAATAATGTGAAAACGAAGAAAAAATTTAAATAAAAATAGCCCTTTCTGCTACCGCCACTCAACAACTTTTTATAAAAATAAATATAATGACACTTGTAAAATTATTTGGAAATATAGCTGATACTTTTGCTCAAATGGATCCTGAGAAAGTTATTTCTATGAAGGCCTCTGAAGAGATGTCCAATAGAGTAGCAGAGTTAGTATCTAAGAAAAAAGAAGGAAAAATATCTGAGGAAGAATCAAGTGAACTAGAACGAATTTTATCCTTAGATTTATTTATTGGTTTAACTAAAGCTAGAGCACATCAAATATTAGCTAATGGGTAAGAGATTATCTAAAGCTACCAGAACTAAGGTTGCTGAGCGTGCTGAATTCAAATGTGAGTATTGTATGATGCAGGAGGAGTTTCTATTTTTATCATTTGAAATAGACCATATTATTAGTATCAAACATGGAGGAGGAAACGAATTTGAAAATTTAGCATATACTTGTTCTCATTGCAATCAGCATAAAGGCTCAGACCTAACTACCTTTCTAGGTTCATATCAAAATATAGTACCTTTGTTTAATCCAAGATTACAAGTTTGGGAAGAACATTTTTATGCAGAAAAAGGTATTCTATTTTCCAAAACTGATATAGGAAAAGCTACAATCAAGCTTTTACAAATGAATAACCCTGATAGAGTTGAAGTAAGAGAATTTTTCCAACAATTAGGAATTTATCCATAAATCTTTTCACTACTTTTGCCCCACCTAATAAAAAGTAGCTAATGAGAAAATTCCTCCTATACCTTTCCATCATTTTTATTTTTTCATGTCAAAGTGAATCAACAGATTCACCTACTCATTATTATAGAATTGTAGGGGAAACTATGGGAACGACTTATCACATAACTTATAATGATAGTCTCGGTAGGAATTTCAAAAAAGAAGTAGACTCCATATTAATTGCCATCAATCAAGGTGTTTCCACTTATATCAAAGATTCAGATATTTCTCTTTTTAATTTTAATAAAGAACAAGACATCACTTTTTCAGGTGATGATATGAAGCCGAGTCATTTTATCCAAGTAAATAATGCTGCGCAAGTTATCTATGAAAAAACCGATGGATATTTTGACCCTACGGTAATGCCTTTAGTGAATTATTGGGGATTCGGTTATCAAGAAAAAAAACCAGTTACGAAAGTAGATAGTATCAAAGTTGATTCACTTCAACAGTTAGTTGGTTTAGAAAAAATAAAAACAGAATGCGAAGGGAATTTCACAGGTCATATTTGTCATTTGAAAAAAAGCAATTCAAATATCCAACTTGATTTTTCAGCAATTGCAAAAGGTTATGCAGTAGATGTCATTGATGATTTTTTTGATGCAAAAGGTTTAGAAAATTACTTAGTCGAAATAGGAGGGGAGCTTTCTGCAAAAGGAAAAAATCTTCAAGGCAATTTTTGGAGTACTGCTATTAATACACCTAAAATTTCTGCGGGACTCAACGAGTACGAAGCCATCGTTTTGATGAATAATAAAGCAATTGCATCTTCTGGAAATTATCGAAATTTTTACGAAGTCGATGGCGAATGGTACGGTCATGAAATAAATCCAAAAACTGGTTTCCCTGAAAAAAGTAATTTGCTAAGCGTTTCCATTTTGGCAGATGATTGTATGAGTGCTGATGCTTACGCAACTGCAATGATGGTCATGGGTTTAGAAAAATCAAAAGCGTTAGTCGAAAGACTAAAATATATAGATGCCTTTTTTATTTTTGCGAATGAGGAAGGAGAGTTAGAGACTTTTTATACAGAAGGTTTTGATGTAGTTGATAATCGATAATGAAAATTGTCGAATAGAATAATTTAAAACGAGATTAATATTTTTTTAAAAAAATGTTCTTTGAAAAATTTCGTGGTCAGATAAAAATTGAAAATAAAAGCGACCGAAGGAAGTGTTATTTTTAATTTTTATCTGACTTATAACACGAAATATTTCAAAGAACTAAATAAACAATCATGGAATTTAACCTAGATAGAGACTTATGTTTTTTTGATGTAGAGTCAACAGGCTTAAGTGTAGTAAGAGATAAAATTTTGCAAATCGCAATTGTCAAATATCATAAAAACGGAGACGCTCCAAAAGAGTTGAGCATGATGATTAATCCAGGAATTCCAATTTCTGAAGAGGCAATGAATGTACATGGAATCACTCCTAAGATGTTAGCGAACAAACCTACTTTCCAACAAGTCGCCAATGAGCTTTTAGAATTTATTGGTGATGCAGATTTAGCAGGTTATAATTCTAATCGTTTTGATGTGCCGATGTTGATGGAAGAATTTTCGAGAGTAGGCATAGAGTTTAATATGGACAAAAGACGAACGATAGATGTGCAACGTATTTTTTATAAAATGGAACCTCGGACATTGAGTGCTGCGCTGAAATTTTACGCAGGTAAAAAAATCATAAACGCACACGATGCCTTAGCTGATGTACATGCAACAGTTGATGTGTTAAAAGGACAATTAGAAAAGTATGATGGCGTTGATATGGAAGACGGCGAAGGATTTATGATTGATGCGCCTGTGAAAAATGATATGGAAGCACTCTATCGTTTTACGACTGATGATAAAATGATTGATGCTACAATGAAATTAAAATACAACCACGAAGGAGTAATCGTTTTTAATTTCGGAAAATATGTAGGACAAAATGCAGCTAAAGTTTTAACTGAAGATAAAAATTATTACAACTGGATTTTGAATAAAGAGTTCTCTTCTCAAGTCAAACAGTTAGTCAAAAAGCTAGTAAAAGAATATAAAAGTCAAAGTTAATTTATCGCAGAGTTGAGAAAGAGTTTGGCGCAGAGTTACACAGCGTAATCGAAAAATTTGTTTAGAAAAACGCTGTGTAACTCTGCGCCAAACTCCTTTCAAACTCTGCGGTAAAAAATAAGAAAGAAAAATATGTTGAAAGATTCTACCCAACTCATCACTCATCGCTCATCATTGCTCACGCTCCTCCTACTTCTTTTTTTATTTCAAAGTTGCTATACACCAACCGAAGGTTGCCTAGATATTAACGCAACCAACTTCGATGCATCAGCAGATGAGCAATGCGAAAGTTGTTGCACATATCCTGAATTAGAGTTGACTGTTTTTCATAGTGTCATAACTGAAAGTTCATTAGGAGCGGATTCTTGTATCAATCATTCCTCTAGTTTTGCATTGACCAATGGAGATGATAATGTTTTTCAAATCAATGATATAGAATTTTATCTATCTGATTTTCAGTTAGTAATGATGGATGGAACAATCAAAGAAGTAGAAGACACAATTACACTTTCTATTTATGAAGATATAGTTACTCAAATATCAAAAGATACTTTAGTCAAAGATGACTTTGTTTTAATCACTCGAAGTCAACCTACTTATAGTATAGGCAATTTCACAGGACCAGGAGCATATATGCAAGTGAAATTTAAAGTAGGAATTCCATCAGTATTATCAACAACAGATGTAGATACCTTAGCTACTTCACATCCTTTGAGTAGTTCGCAAGGCATGCATTTCGGAGCGAGAGATACAGGATTTATCTTACAGAACTTTTCAGTAGTAAATGATACAGCTACAAGTCTGACTGCAATTACTGCTTATGAAATAGGAAAAGATGATTTCAATACGATTGATGTGGAATTAGATTTCTTTAGAAACTTCGACCCAGGATTCGATATTACAATTCCCCTAAAAGTAAATTACTCAAAATGGCTTCAAGGCATAAATTTTGCCACAGATAGTGAAGCCACTATTAAAGCGACGATTGTCAGTAATACGGCAGAGGCATTTGAAATTGATGAATAATTGTATAAAACCAACTTTTTTCTTCAATTTTGAAAAACAGAACAACTTTAAGAACGTTTAATAATTACTTAAACAAAACTTAAAAGATACCAAGCTCCCCGTTAACTTATATAAAATAAAATCCCTATGAAAAAGATTTTCACACTTTTATTCTTCTTAGCATTAATTTTACAGTTTTCATGTAAACCTGAACCTTCATTTGAAGGAACTACTGATGTTGAATTAATATTCAAGGGGACTTATGATGCAGAGACTTTATTGATTGATACGGAGTATGATTTTAATGGAACTCCAATTCGATTTGACCAATTTAATTTCTTTATTGGAAATGTAGCATTGGTAAAAGAGATAGTAGGTAACCCAGAAGAAACTGAATTATTAGAGATTGGTTTTGTTGATTTGAGCTTCAAACCTGTAGATGCTACTAATGCAGCAAGTGGATTTGTGGTGACAGCTCCTAATATTCCAATCGGAGACTACTCAGGTATCAAAATTAATATAGGAGTTCCTACCGATTTAAATAAAACATCTTGGAGCGATTACGGTTCAGGTCATCCACTACGTCAAGCAAGTCATTTTTGGTCAGCTTGGGAAAGTTTTATTTTTTCTAAAACAGAAGCAAAATTAGATATAGATGGCGACGGAGGTTTTACTCATAAATTGTCTTACCACACAGGAACAGATGATGCTTATCGCACTAGATTTATTGCAACAGATATGACCTTAGAAGAAGATGTAGTTTCAAGTATTACATTAACTGTTGATGCTAAAATGATGTTTGAAGGGATAGATGTAATGGTTGATAATGCAACTCATAATCTTACTGATTTGAGTTTGATTAATAAAGTAATGGATAATCTTGCAGGTGAAGCACTTGATATAGAATAATATAGAGCATATTTAAATATTTTAAATATGCCCTTAGATTGAAGAACTATGAATGAAATTCATAGTTCTTCAATTACAACTCTTTTTAAAAAACTATGACCAAAAAAACTCCTCTTCTCCTTTTAATCTTATTCTTTATTATAAGTTGTGGCAGCGACGATGATTGCAACACAACTATGACCACAGGCGACCTTTCTTCAATTCCATATAATCCAACTTCATATGATTTAGTTAATCCTGTCGGATTTCCTAGTATGTTAATTCCAGCTGATAATCCTTTGACAGTTGATGGAATTGAATTGGGAAGACATCTTTTCTATGATCCAATTCTATCAGCAGATAGTACGATGTCATGTTCAAGTTGTCATTTTCCATCATTAAGTTTTACTGATAATAATAAATTTAGCGCAGGAATAGATGGAGTAGAAGGAACTAGAAGTTCCATGAGTTTGATAAATATCGGCTATGTAGAAAAAGGATTATTTTGGGATGGTCGGGTAAATACATTAGAGGAACAAGCATTGCTTCCAGTTGAAGATCCTATCGAACTTCATAATACGTGGACAGCAGTTGTGGCAAAATTTAAAGTCCATCCAACTTATCCAACTATGTTTCGCAAAGCATTTGGAATCAATGATACAGAAGAAATCACAAATGAATTAGCTGTAAAAGCTATTGCTCAATTTGAAAGAATATTAATCAGTTCCGATTCTAAATTTGATAAAGTACATTTAAGAGAAGAAGGATTATTTAATAGTTCTGAGGAGAGAGGTTTTGATATGTTTTTTGATAAAGGTTCGCAGGGAAGTGGTTTGCCAGATGCAGAATGTGCGCATTGTCATAACGAACCATTAATGACTACTGACGAATATTTTAATAATGGATTAGACTCTGTAAGTTCGCTTTTGGAATTTGCAGATCTAGGGAGAGGTTTAGTGTTACAGGATACTTTTGAAAATGGAAAATTTAGAGCGCCATCGCTTCGTAATATTGCACTTACTGCACCTTATATGCATGATGGTAGATTCGAGACATTGGAAGAAGTCATTAATTTTTATAATGAAAGTTCTAATCATACTAATGGCTCCAATGTAGATGTAAATATCTTACCACTTAATCTTAATCAAAGTCAAAAAGAAGATATTCTTAATTTTTTACATACACTTACGGATTCTGTATTTACTAATAATCCAGCTATCCAAAATCCGTTTTAGATAAGTTGTTTTTTTGTATAAATATTAAACGAGAGTTTTGTAAAATGGAAATCATAGCCCTACGTTTTAACGTAGGGAATAAAATAAAAAAGAGAAGGCTTTAGTCATACATCAATTTTGTGTATGGTTAAAGCCTTCTCTTTTTTTATTTTATAGATGCTCGCTTTGAAAGGTGGTGTTATAAATATCTTTTGTATAACTACTTGATTATTTATTGTATTAAACAAAACCCCTACATATTATTTTTAAAAAAAATAATAGATTAAAAAGTATCACTTTTTCTTTCTTGATTTCAGCGAGTTCCTCGCTCTATTTTTATTTTAAAAAAGAAACAGATCTAATTACCTATCATTTCATTGTTTTCCTTTAAAAAACATCGTTGATATTATTATTATTTTAAATAAATTATTTTTTATATAAAAACGAAAGTGCTGTCACAGAATCAATCCAATTTAAAATTTATAAGTACTAAAGCTCGGCTTATAGGCATATTTGTTGCCTATAAGTAATTGTTCCTATCAATGGAATAACACTTTAAAATCTCCCAATTATTCTTTCCCCGTTTTTATCTCCCTGATATAAATATAACACTATACCTACACGCTTTGCAGGATTTGTTTTTTTGTCAAATAATTAATTACAATTAATGTAATCAATTGACAATGAATAAGTTAATGGACTTTTCTATAATCCTATAGAAAATAAAATGAGTCGTCCATTTTCATAACACATCATCTCCAGCATCTTTTTTTGACATCCAAACCGTGTAACAATTTTTATGAAAAAGGTAATAATGAGTTTACTCGCTATCGTGTATACGATATGCGCAATAGAGGTGAGTGGTCAGAGCCTAAATGCAACCAACTCAACACAGCTCCAAAAAATAAGTCCTCGACAATTTGTTGAGAACCACCAAGATTTTCAGGATACTAAACTGGAAGAAGATTACATTGTTGTAGTTTCTTTTGAGCAGTTACCTACAGAAGTAATGTTAACTACATTGAATCAAGCAGGTATCGAATTACTTAATTTTCATTCGAAAAAATCATACCTAGCAAAAGTTCCTACTTCAGTAAAAGTAGAACAGTTAGAAAATAATAGAATAGTAACTTTACGTAAGTATAATGTTATAGAAAAATTATCTCCAGATTTAAAATCTAATCAACTTCCAACTTGGGCTATCAAATCAACAGGAACTATTGATGTAGCAATTATGCTCATTAATAATACTACAACTCATCGTCAACAA
Source organism: Saprospiraceae bacterium (assembly GCA_023301005.1). GTDB lineage: Bacteria > Bacteroidota > Bacteroidia > Chitinophagales > Saprospiraceae > CAJQQY01. The sequence goes on from JALZVK010000395.1 coordinate 32,225, forward strand.
TTTATCGACGAATTTAACATCACTAATATTCAGTCTTCTTTAAAAGGAGGAGCAATTATTATAGGACGAGTAGAGCAAGATGATTTAGTAAATATTGCAGCATCACCAATGGTTGCACATATAGATGCTATTGAGCCTGAAGTACAACCATTCAACCAAGAGAACAGAGCTATCCAAAAAGTAAATATTTTACAGGCATCAACTTTAGGTGGAAGAGATTTGCAAGGAGAAGGAATAGTATGTGGAGTAGGAGATGGAGGAGAGTTAGGCGATCACATTGATTTTAATGGTCGAGTAATTAATTATGCCAATGGAACTTATGGTTCATTTGGAGCACATGGCGACCATGTATCTGGTATCGTAGGCTGTGCAGGAAATCTAAATCCAATACATAAAGGGATGGCACCAGCATCTACCTTATTGATCCAAAAGACAACGTCAATTGTCAATAATGCTCAAGCATATTATGACGACCACGAAATGGTGATGACTAATAATTCTTATGGTGTAGGTTATAATTGCGAATCCAATGGAACTTATAATTATTCAAGTAACAACTTAGATTGGCAGAGTCGAGAGATGCCAGGTTTACTTCATGTTTTTGCAGCAGGTAATAATGGATTTTCTACTTGTGGAAATTACCCAACAGGTTTTAGGTCAGTATTAAGATACTACCAAAGTGCAAAAAATGTATTGACAGTTGGTAATGTAAAAGAAGACCAAACACTTAATGTCGGTAGTAGTAAAGGGCCCGTATCAGATGGACGTATCAAACCTGAAATTTGTGGAGTAGGTACGAATGTAAATTCTACTGGAGCTAGTTATAATTACTTCGTAGGTTCAGGTACAAGTATGGCTTCACCTTCAGTTGTAGGTACGATGGCATTAGTTAATGAGCGATATAGACAATTAAATAATGATGAAATTCCTAGCGGAGCATTGATGAAAGCTATCGCTTGTAATACTGCTGATGACCTTGGAAATCCTGGACCTGATTATTCATATGGGTTTGGTTTGATAAATGGACTAAGAGCTGTAGAGTGTCTTGAAAATAACAATTACGATTCTGATGATATATCAAATGGTGATACTAAGACTTTTAATTTTACAGTTCCAGCAAGTGCGGGAGAATTAAAAGTGATGTTGTACTGGCATGATAAAGAAGCTCCTGCTTATGCTCCTAAAGCATTGATTAATGATTTAGATTTAAAAGTAACAGCACCGAATGGTGATGACTATTTACCGTGGGTTTTAAATTCTGATACTTTGCATGTAGATGATATTGCAATTCGAAAAATAGATACACTTAATAATATAGAACAAGTAACTATTGATAATCCGACTGCGGGAACATATACGATTACTGTAAATGGAACTAGTGTTCCAGAAGGACCACAAGAGTTTTATATAGTATATGAGTCTGTTAATGCTGAAGTTAAATTGACTTATCCATTTGGAGGTGAAAGTTTTCAACCTGCGACACATCAATTTATTCAATGGCAAACTGATGTAAATAATTCGAATGATTTTAAAATCGAATACTCATTAGACGGAGGGAACAATTGGATAGAGATAGCAAATAATGTAGAAAATAATAAAAGAAGTTATGCGTGGAATATTCCAAATGTAACGACCGAAAATGGATTTATAAAAATATCAAAAATCGGAATCTCCGATTCCGATGCTAATATTATTTCTTTTAGTATATTAAATCAACCGACCAATCTACAAGCAGTTGCTATATGCGAAGGTCATTTGGATTTGACTTGGGATGCGATTACAGAAGCGACTTCTTATGAGATATTTAGAATGAATGATATTGAGATGGAAGTAATTGATACTGTATTTACCAATCTATATTCTACAGGAAGCCTTACAGTAGGAGATGAGTTTTGGTATGCAGTAAGAGGAATTACTACTAATGGAAATAAAACAGAACGTTCGATAGCAGAGAAAATGATTCCTCAAGCAGGAGGTGCTTGTCCTTGGAATTTTGATATAAAACTAAAAGAAATAATCATTGCTGAAAAACGAGGAAGAGCACATACTTCTCTTTCTCTTGGTAATACAGAAACCATTTCTATTGTAGTTAAGAATCTTGGTATCAACAATCTTGATGGTTTTGATATGAAATATAAAATCAACAATGGTGTAGCAGTTACGCAGACTGTCAACGAATCAATTCTATCAGGAGATTCTCTATTAGTGACATTTAATACCTCAGCAGATTTTTCGAATGGCGGTACTTACATTGTCAATGCTTATGTAGAAATCAATGAGGATACAGATAATACCAATAACCAAATAGTAGGACAAACAGTCATCACACAATTGGCGAACGAACCTATCATTTTACCTTATGAAAAAGATTTTGAAAGTCTAACTCCGAGTTCATTTAAGGAACATACTATAGGATTAGATGGAATTGAGGAATGGGATTTTATGCCAGATGCGAATGGACTATTAGGATTTATTCAAGAGAGTACGAACAAATGTTTGGAGACCAATAGTTTTTCTAACAATAGTACTACGGAGGGAATTACTTTTACATTAAACATGACTAACTACGTTAGTGCTGATGATGTAAAATTAAATTTCGATTACAAATATGAATTTATGGACATCACAGGGTCAGGGGATTATTTATATATCCGAGGTTCTGATACTGATGATTGGATTCAAATAGAAGAATTTTTTACTTACGGACATTGGGTCAATTCAGAAAATGAAATCAGTACTATTCTAGCCAATAACAATCAATCATTTTCGAGTAGTTTCCAAGTTCATTTTTCACAAGGAAGAAATACAGGATATGCGATAGATAATTTTTCTATCAGATCATTGATGCCTTTACCAATGGAGTTATCTTCATTCACAGCACATAAAGATGGGAATGATGTGGTACTGAATTGGTCAACAGCATCAGAATTTAATAATGACAAATTTGAAATAGAAGTGGCAGAAGAACCACTTCCATTAGATAACGATAATTTTAAGCGAATAGGAACGGTGTTCGGCAATGGCACAACAACAACTAACCAAAATTACACTTTTACTGATTTTACCCCATTGAAGTCCGGACATCGTTACTACCGCTTAAAACAATTTGATTTAGATGGAACATTTACTTACACCGATTTACGTGTAGTTGATTTTGAAATCAATAATCAAGTTACCGTTTTTCCAAATCCATTTGAAAATGAAATTAATGTTTGGAATCTGAGAGAAGATATGCAACTCACAAATATCCAGGTTATGAATTCAATTGGGCAAATTGTATATGATTCTTATAACATTCAAAATACGGAACAACTATTAATTAATATGGAAGATGATATTCCAGCAGGAATGTATTTTTTAAGATTAATTAGTAATGAAGAGACTCAAACATTCCCAATTCTAAAAAAAGAGCAATAATGATCTAAAAAAAAAAGAGCTATTAGAGTTAATAATAGTGTATTGAAATAGAATATTCTCTTTCAACACGCCCAAAAAAGACTCATTTTTTCATTTCATAAAATTGTTGAGCATGATTTTTTAATTAAAATCATGCTTTTTTTGTTTTTTTTAGCTCATTTTTATCATAATATTATTCACAAAATGCAATTTAATTTCACATTTAATTAGATATAAAATACTGGTAATCAATTGGTTATGTTTTTAATTATAATTGTAATTAAATATTTTAACGTTCACAATGCTATGTTTTTGTCTTTGTTGAAGGGGAATATCGCTCTTATATTTGTTATGTAATTAATGAGGAAGTAATGATTTAAAGCGGAAGTAAGGAAAACATCTCGATTAAATTCGAGAGCTGCCGACCAAAAGGCGTTGGCAATTTCAAATTGGATATGTTCATGGGATTATAATTTGCATAGTAGCGAGTCTTACTTCTTAAAAAAGTATGACTCGCTACGCAAATATTTTTTCACTCACATAATAAATTAAGTATTAAAATAGTTTATTAAGTGTTCGATTTGACAAACTGATTAAAGAGCTTTTAAAAGCTTAAAAATATATGTTCATGGGATTATAATTTGTTGTGGTTAGTCGCGTATTTTAAATACGCGACTTTCTATTTTTTTAGGCAAATGTAAATTTTAAAAAAAATAAAAAAAAGGAAGTCATTGTAAAATGACTTCCTTTTTTTGTTTAACTTTTGGGGATTGTTGAGGTTTTGAGTATAGTGGTTTTTATTAAGTAGATTATCTTATATGGAACAGCAGAGAGAGACTTAGACACCTTGCGGGAGCAAGGAGCTAACGTAGTTCTAGCTCTACAATTGAAGGAACAAAAAATAAATCGTCGCTAGCGCACTTTGCTCCGCAAGGTGCTAAGTATTATAAATTTTTTTAAATAGATTTTAAGTTATTTATAAGAGCTTGTTGGGAAATTATATTTCGGCTAAAAACGCTCTTTTTTTGATGACACTTCTTTGAAAAAAAAGTCAAATAGCGCAGACTAT
>JALZVK010000396.1 GCA_023301005.1 Saprospiraceae bacterium
TTTATTTTATTTTAGGCACTCTCTTTATCTCCTGTAAAAAAGACAATATATCCAATCAATTAGAAGAAAAAACAGAAACAAATGTCAGGCAGCCTCGTCCTATTATTTTTAATGTAGGTGAGCAACAAGCGACTTTAAGAAATAATGAAAGTGCAACAGAATACTCTAAAACTCAACTAGGAAACACTACTCAAAATCCTTACACTTTAGCTAATATCAAACAAGCCTTTGAAAATATAAAAGGCATAACTATTCCAGACCCAACTCCTACACATTTTCAAGTTAAATTTACTCCTACCAGTATTGAGGAATTAGATAGATTAATTAAAACTGATGCATTTTTCTTTGATTTTCCTTTAGATCGTGAAATTGTTGAAATGGGTGATTATTATCAAGAACTTGATGTTGATCAATTTCCTGTTTTATATTCTACTGTAAAAGCTGATTTTAATTTTCCAGCCGTGGATTATGAAATTGTAAAGGAACTTATAGTGAGTCCTTATGAAACAAGTTTGATTGCTGAAGCATTTAGATTGACTGGGAATGCTTATGTCTCTCCATTTGGTAATGACGATGACGACGATGTAGCTGAAAATGATTTTGCTGGTGATTGCCAACCTGGATGTCCATCTTTTCCATGTTGTTTATCTGGTTTAGTAGAATGTAATGATGATTTTCTTCCTAATCCAGATGATTGTCCTTTTTATGATGTTGGATGCTTTGAAAATTCTAATACATTAAATGAATATTTAGCATGTGTAGATGCAGTATATAGTAATATTAATTCTCCATTTACCACCAATAGTTGTGGGTGTGAAGTTTATGAAGATACAAGGCGACCAGGTGGTTGTGTGAATGTTGAGGATACTGAGTTGGGGATGCAAGGAGTTAAAAAAGTAAAAGTTATCATTTGGGATAAATGGATAACTGATCACCATGAAACATACACAGATGATAATGGTTGTTGGAAAGTAAACAATAGATTTTTTGGTAAAGCTTGGATGTGGATAAAGTTTAAAAATGAAAAAGTAAAAATAAGAGGGGTAGCTCAGAATTGGAAAGGGATATGGCAATGGAAAACTACAGTTAAAGATTATATTGATGGATTAAATGGTCCTTATTTTAACGATATTACTGTAAATTACATGGACGTTTTAGATGTTTCATCTAAAGCTCATCGTTTTTGGTCAGCTGCTACAATTTATAATACGGTACATGAGTTCCATGATTTTGCGAATTCAGATGGTATAGCTGCACCAGCTAATGGTTTAGATATTTTAATGGGTAGAAATGTTGATTTTGGATTTGCTTTAATGAAAACAAAAACAGCTTTAGTGTTTGAAGCCTACTACTTAACTGCTACTGTTTTAACACCTCTTGCTCCTGTTGTAAATATTATTGGAGTCCCTGGTGCTATGTTATATCTTCCTGATGTTTTTATTGGAACAAACTTTGATAATTCTGACCAACTTAAGAGTTTGGCTTTTCATGAGATTGCCCATGCATCTCATTATGAAAAAGTTGGTTTATGGTATTGGTTAAAAGTAGCAAATGGTGAAATCATAGCAGGTGCACTTAACCCTGATGAACCCCATGGAAATCCCAATAGTATTAATGCTGGATATATTGCCATGGCTGAATCTTGGGCTGGTTTTATTTCTAGAACCTATAATCATCGTATTTACGATAATGATAATAGTATATTCGGAACATGGGAACGTTTACTAGAAAGAACTTGGAATGAATCACCCATGCATGTCCCTGTAGGATTACATCATGATCTTGTTGATGCTGTTGATGGAGTAGAACCATTTCCAGCCTGCGATGAAGAAAATGATCCACCAAATTGTGCAACTATTACAGATAACGTATCGGGCTTTACTATAAGTCAGTTATTCAATGCTATGGGGGCAAATAATATAACAGAATATAGAAATTTTTTAGTTGCTAATTCCCTTAATAATACAGGTACTACAGTATTACAATTGGATAACCTTATTGGTCAATATTAAATTTATTTTTATACTTATCCTTAAGAAGTATTCAATACTTCTTGGGGATTAAATTTCAAAATCATGAAAAATATAGTACTCATTATTTCTATAATATTTATTCTAATAAGTCAAAATGCTTGTGTAAAAAAGGAGTGTGAAATATCAGGGTCTTATAATTTTATAATTCCTGCTACCTTGACACCTGCAAAAGATACTTTTAGAATAGGAGATACTATAACCATAAGTTCAACTTTTTCAGATCAAGTATATGATCAAACAACAGATCAAAAATATGAATTAATAGATTTTAAATTTTATCCAGGAACGGAAATTGTAAAAATAGATACGATTACTAACCTTTCAAAAATAGCTAATTACTTTGAAATTATAGTTGATACTTCTTATAACTACAATCTCATAAATTACAATAATGGAAGTGATGCTTTGGTTGGTCAATTTAACTATGAATCTAAAACATATTCACTTGAATATCAACTAGTCACCTTAGAATCAGGATTGTTTTACTTAGAATATGGTCTACTTTTAGGTTTAATTGATAATCAAAGTTTTAGTGGTAAATGTTCGAATATATCTTTAAGTGCGAGTGTTGAAATGAATAATAAAATTGATAACAACATTAGTTTTCTAAATGATAGTCCTAATGAACATTATAATACTTGGATACTTGAAAAACCAGAACAAAGGTTTCATAAATTTGGAGGATATAGTTTTTATGTTGAATAGTAGAATGAAAAAGAGCGAAGGAATTTTAAATTCCTTCGCTTTTCATTTTTATAATTTTCTATAATCGAGTAGTTTGGTTCTTCAAATAAAAGTAATAATATAACTCTCTATGAAAAAAAACCAATATGAAAAATTCAATTTTGTTTTTATTGTTTTTAAATATTCTAACTGTTGCGCCTACTTGTAGGTGTAATGAATGTATAATAGATTATCATTTTGAGATTCCAATTGACGTGACTCCAGCTGAACATACTTTTCAAGTAGGAGATACGCTATTTATTTCATTAGAGTATGATATGGATAATCTAATAAATTTAGAAACAAATGAAATGGTTTCAGTTTTTGATTTAGAACCTAATTTATTAAATGGGATTTTATACAATTTTTAATACAGTAATAAGTGAAGGAATCGTAGATCTTGATTGTGAAGAACAGCTACTTATAACGAGTAAAACGAATGGAGGAGTTGAAGACAATTTTAAATTGTATAGAGATAAGAGTTCTGATACATCTACCACGCTTGATGATTTTTCTTTAAATGGAGGATACTCATTTAAAGTTGTAGATTAAATATTAAAAGGAGAGAAAGGAGAATTTAGAGTTGTGGAATTATATGATGTTGTGAATGACCCGAATGAAACAACTAATATGGCTGTTGATAAAGAACTTATGAGTCAATTATCGACTCGATTGGAAAAAGGTTGGGAGGACGCTTTGCCGAATTAAGGCGTAGCAATTATCAAGCAAAATATCCTTCAGCCGTCAACCTTTTAAAAATATTCTCAAAAATCATTACTGTTGTTTAGAACGATTGTATCTTAGATGTATTTAAATAAACTTTTAACCAACTAAAATATGAAATACATATCTATACTCTTTTTTTCTTTACTATGGATAGCTGGAATTAATGCCCAAAACCCAGGAGACACAATTAGGGTTCAAGCATTGGATTTTAATAGTACGTCCAGAGACACTTTAGTCAGCTTTCCTTCTGATCCTAATATTACTTATGAAAAAATTCTATTAAAATATACGATGAGATGTAAGGATGGTCTTGTTTCCGATGGAGCTAATACCAACTTAGGATGTGGTGAATGGGATTTTTCATGTAATACTTACTTAATCGATTCTACAAAAGTAGAGACAGTACCTAGCTTAGCTTCTAGTCATATAATTACAAATTTTACAGGTACTAATTTTCCTTTTAAATCAACTCCCGTTTATAATTATTTACGAGGTACTCAATCCGATGTACAAATTGTATCTACTAATAGTGAGACCAATACAACTATAGGAGCAGGTGCAGAAAATCTTAATCGTACATTAAGTACCAACCAATTGGCAGGTAAATCTCATTACTTATATACTGCAGCTGAGTTATTAGCAGGTGGATTAACAACTGGTAATCTTGATGGTTTTAGTTTGAATGTTTTAGCAAATTCTGGAGAGGCGAAATTTCTTAAAATCAATTTAAAACATACTTCGAAAACAGAACTTAATGGAATAATCGACTTTGATGATTTTACAGAAGTCTATAATAAAAATACAACTTTAACAGCTAACCAGTCTAATCGTTTTAATTTTCATACACCATTTGTTTGGGATGGAAGTTCTAATATTTTAGTTGAATTTAATTTTACAAATGTCGATGCCGCAGCTTTATCAGAAACTCTAGTTGAGGGAGAAACCACTCCTCTTAATATGGGACTTTCTTCCACTAATGAACAAGAGATTATTTTAACAAATAACGATTATATAGAATGCGATGATTATCTAGGTATTACTGGAAGTCAAAATAGAACAGTAGAAGCTTGGATTAGAACTACTGATGGATCGAATGGTGAGATATGCAGTTGGGGAACTATTGTTACAGGTAATAAATGGGTATTTAGATTGACTGATGGGCGATTAAGATTAGAAGTTCATGGAGGAGGAACCGAGTCTACATCTACAGTAGATGATGGTGAATGGCATCACGTAGCATGTGTACTTGATGGTAATAATGTAGGAAATATAATATTTTACATTGACGGAGTTTTAGATCCAAATTCTGTAGTCGGAACGACTGCGATAGATACTAGAGATACGCCAGTAAGAATTAGTAGAGGTGTTAATAATAGATATTTAGATGCCTCAATTGATGATGTAAGAATTTGGGATACGAATTTAGCAGAGGCAACAATCAATGAATGGAAAAATTTAAAAGTAAATAGTAATCACCCGAATTTTTCAAATTTACAATTGGACTACCAGTTTAATGAAAGTGGAAATCAAATAATAGATAGTTCTGTTCATTCAAGAAATGCAACTCTTATCGGTAATGAATATAGAGTTGCTCATTTAGAAGGTTCGTCTCTTTTCAAAGATTTTATAACTGCGGAGCAAAGACCTAACATCACATTTCATCAAGGAGATTATGTAACACAAGTAAATACTACAACTGAAGATTTACCAATAATCAAAGAGCCAAGGCACTTTATAGTTTCTAGATCTATTGTAGCAAATGATCCTAATTTTGCAATTAATGATGATGTAGTTGATTCTGCACCGATAGAATATTGGACGCCAAATGAAAGAATATATGATGAGATAACTGGAAATTTGATTAATGAAAATGCACTAACACCAGATGGTGAAATAGAGATTACAGATTTAAATTATAATGTTAGATTTCCTTATTACAATGAATTGGTTTCCTTTGTTACGCCTTATGGAATTAATTTGGATTTAGGATTAGAAGGAAAATCTTGGTATATGGATATGTCTGATTATGTATCTATTCTTCAAGGTAATAAAAGACTTCAATTAACCTTAGGTGGACAATGGCAAGAAGATATGGATTTGGAATTTTTATTTATAGTTGGAACACCACCTAGAGATGTAATTCAATATGATCAAATTTGGCAAGGTACCAATAGAATAGGAATAGCTCAAATATCTCAAATTCTTGACGATTCCAAATTGGCTCCTAAAGCTGTTTCTTTGGATGCGAATGCAAGTACTTTTAAATTGAAATCTTCAATTACAGGACATGGTTCAGAAGGTGAATTTCAACAAAATGGTGGAGTGATAAATCATAGTATTTTAGTTGATCAAACTGAAATCTTTAATTGGGATATAAATCGAGAATGTTCTTTCAATCCAATTTTTCCACAAGGTGGTACTTGGGTTTTTGACCGACAGGGCTGGTGCCCAGGTGAAAGAACATTTATGAATGAACAAGATTTGACACCTTACGTGACAGCAGGTAATAGTTTTAATATTGATTATACAACTTCTACCCCACCCAATGCAGCTGGTGATTATCGTTATCATATTGCTCATCAAATAGTTGGATATGGAGATGCAAATTTCCAGTTAGATGCAGCTGTAATTGGAATTAATTCTCCAAATAATACAGCAGAGTTTACTAGAACAGGTACTATATGTGCCAATCCAAG
>JALZVK010000397.1 GCA_023301005.1 Saprospiraceae bacterium
AAAAACCCAAATCTTCAGAATGAAGATTTGGGTTTTCTGTTAAAATCAATTTATCTAATTTTTCAAAAAGATCTAAGCTTCGAATATTTATCGAAAATCGACATCCGAATTAAGTACTTATGTCTAAGTACTTAAATCATCAAAAAAGCGTCCCTGATTTCGAAGGAGGAACAACCCCCAAATGAACATAAGCTTTTTCAGTAACCACTCGACCTCTAGGCGTACGTTGAATATAACCTTCCATAATAAGAAAAGGCTCATGAACCTCTTCAATCGTTCCAGCCTCTTCACCTACCGCAGTTCCGATAGTTGTCAGACCAACAGGTCCACCTTTAAATTTATGGATGATAGTCGAAAGAATCTTATTATCCATTTCATCCAAACCGCTGCTATCTACATTCAAAGCTTCCAATCCAAATTTAGCGATTTTGACATCAATAGTACCGTTACCTTTTATTTGAGCGAAGTCTCTAATTCTTCGTAACAATGCATTTGCAATTCTTGGAGTACCTCTACTTCTACGAGCGATTTCGAGCGCACCTTTATCTTTAATTGGTATGTCTATAATCTCCGCACTACGTTTGATGATACCTTCTAACACCTCAACTGAGTAATAATCCAAATGACAATTAATCCCAAATCTTGCTCGCATAGGTGCAGTCAATAATCCCATTCGAGTAGTTGCCCCGACAAGTGTAAATGGATTTAGATTGATTTGAATACTTCTTGCATTAGGACCACTATCAATCATAATGTCAATTCGATAATCCTCCATCGCAGAATATAAATATTCTTCCACCACAGTATTCAATCTATGAATTTCATCAATAAATAAAACATCACCTTCTTCCAAGTTAGTTAACAAACCTGCCAAGTCTCCCGCTTTTTCCAAAACAGGACCAGATGTCATTTTCAAATTCGTATCCAACTCATTGGCAATAATATGAGAAAGTGTAGTTTTTCCTAAACCAGGAGGACCATGTAACAATACATGGTCAAGCGCTTCCTCTCTCAACTTAGCAGCTTCAATAAATATTTTTAAGTTATCTACAATCTTAGGTTGCCCACGAAAATCACCTAACTCTTTTGGACGCAAAGCTTTTTCTATTTGCTTATCCTCGGAGGTGAAATTTTCGTCTGTAGAATCTAAATTAGGATTTGACATATATAAATTTTGAAGAGCGATGAGTTAATCTTTTTCCCAAATAACTAATTCATCTGTAAAGTTCTTAGTTACATCATCGCACTTTGTTTCTCTCGAATCGCATTCACAAATTATTGTTCCCTGGCAGTCGACAACCATATTTCCTTTTGAACCTAAAAAATAATAAGCAAAACCATCTGTTCGATAAGTATATCTTACAACTTGATAAGCATTCGTTTTTTCCAAAGTTATTAACATCCAATCATTATAGTAAGGGTCAAGTGTTTCGACACATTCCATTTTTACAGGTTTGATACCGCCAGTTTTTGCAGGTCTACTAGGAGTAGTAGAAGATTCTAAAAACTCAATACAAGTAACTTCGACCATTTTTCCAGCCATACAAATACTCATTTGATTATCGACTTCTTTATAGCCGATTTTAATTCGTTGACCATCTTTGAGTTGAATCTTTTTGTTGTCATGATATTTTACGGCTTGTAGTTTTTCACCATTGTCTAGTACAATAAGAAACCCACAGCCATCTAAACCCGTAAAATCTTTTAGCGTTGCAGTATCTGAACATTCAGCACCCTCTTTTTTGTGTTCACATTTACTTGCTCCAAGAATTACAAAACAAGACATTAAAATCAAGAATTTATACATGTTATATTTTTTTTACATGATAAGGAATACAGTTAAATTATAAATCAGTTTTTGAGAGTGTATTCCTTAAATTTTTCTCATAGAATTGTAAATAAATTTTAATACTTTTGCACCACTTTTGATAAAAATATAATGGTTTTTTAAAAAGTGAATAACAAATTTAAAAGTGCAAATTAATACTTTTCAAATAAATCATTTAACCTTAGTAACGATAAAATAATAAGTCAGTCTTTTGGGGGAGATTATTTTGTTCTCAGTTTCTCTTAAAAAGAAGGAGTATTGTTGATACTATGACTGATTTTTAAGAAAAAATGAGGGCAAAAGAATCCGCCCAAATGACGGAGTTATTGTTTTATCGTTACTTAAATAAATCTTTTATTAACAAAGACGTTTTTCTTTTAAAAAGATACTATAATTCTCATTTAGTGAGTTGCTCTAATATCAAATTTGTAATAAAAATAATTTCATGTTTCACATGAGTATTTTGGTTTTAAATAAATTTAAATAAATAACAAATATGTCATCTAAGATTTATTATACACATACCGATGAAGCACCTGCTTTGGCTACGAGATCTTTTTTACCTATTGTTCAAGCTTTCGCTAAGCATTGTGGAATCGAGATGGAAACTAAAGACATTTCCCTTGCAGGTAGAATCCTTGCGAAATTTCCTTCTTACTTAAAACCTGAACAACGAGTAGCTGATGCGTTGGCTGAATTAGGAGAGTTGGTTAAAAAGCCTGAGGCAAACATTATTAAGTTGCCAAATATTTCTGCTTCTATTCCTCAACTCAAAAAGACAATTGCTGAGTTACAAGCAGATGGATTTGCTGTACCTAGCTACCCTGACGAACCAAGCAACGACGAAGAAAAAAAGATAAAAGCAATTTATAGCAAATTAAAAGGAAGTGCTGTAAATCCTGTTTTAAGAGAAGGTAACTCTGACCGTAGAGCACCGAAACCAGTTAAAGCTTATGCAAGACAAAATCCTCATTCTATGGGGAAATGGTCTGCTGATTCTGCTTCGCATGTTTCTACTATGGGAAAAGGAGATTTCGCAACTAATGAGAAATCAGTTACAATTGCTAAAGCGGGAAATGTGAAAATCCAATTGGTAGGTGCTAATGGAACAACTGTATTAAAAGAGTCAGTACCTGTTCTTGAAGGAGAAATTATTGATGGAACATATATGAGCAAAAAAGCATTGATTGCTTTTTTTGAAACTCAAATCGCAGATGCAAAATCTAAAGGTGTATTATTTTCTCTACACATGAAAGCAACAATGATGAAGGTTTCTGACCCTATCATTTTTGGTCATGGAGTAAAAGTATTTTTCAAATCTGTTTTCGAAAAATTTGGAAAAGAATTAGATGAAGCTGGTGTAAATGTAAATAATGGTTTGGGGAGTTTATTAGGAAACTTAGACAACCTTGCACCTGATGTAAAAGCAAAAGTTGAAGCAGAAATAGAAAAATGTTTTGCTGATGGTCCAGATTTAGCAATGGTTAATTCTGATAATGGAATCACAAACCTACATGTACCAAGTGATGTAATCATTGATGCTTCGATGCCTGCGATGATTAGAAACTCAGGGCAGATGTGGAACAAAGAGGGTAAGTCTCAAGATACTAAAGCTGTAATTCCAGATAGTTCTTACGCAGGTATTTACCAAGCAACTATTGATTTTTGTAAAGTAAATGGTGCATTTGATCCTACAACAATGGGAACAGTTCCTAATGTTGGTTTGATGGCTCAAAAAGCAGAAGAGTATGGTTCGCATGATAAGACATTCGAAATTGCTGCTACTGGTAAAGTACAAGTTGTTGATGATGCAGGTACAGTATTGATAGAGCATGATGTAGAAGAAGGAGATATTTGGAGAATGTGTCAAGTAAAAGATTTACCGATTCAAGATTGGGTAAAGTTGGCAGTAAGTAGAGCTAGAGCAACTAGTGTTCCTACTATCTTTTGGTTAAATGAAAATAGACCACACGATGCGCAGTTAATTAAAAAAGTAAATACTTATTTACCAAACCATGATACGAATGGTTTAGATATCAGAATCCTTTCTCCAGTCGAAGCAACTAAAGTTTCTATCCAAAGAATGAAAGATGGAGAAGATACCATCTCTGTTACTGGAAATGTTTTAAGAGATTACAACACAGACCTTTTTCCAATTTTAGAATTAGGAACTAGTGCGAAGATGTTGTCAATTGTTCCATTGATGAATGGTGGCGGTTTATTTGAAACTGGTGCTGGTGGTTCTGCTCCTAAGCATGTTCAACAGTTCAACCAAGAGAATCACTTAAGATGGGATTCTTTAGGAGAGTTCTTGGCATTAGCAGTTTCATTAGAACACGAAGCGAAGACGAATAATAATAAAAAAGCAAAACTAATGGCAGATGCATTAGATAGTGCTACTGTCAATTTACTTCAAAATGGAAAGTCTCCATCTAGAAAAGTAAATGAATTAGATAATAGAGGAAGCCATTTCTATCTAGCAATGTACTGGGCAAAAGAGTTGGCAAAACAAGAATCTGATGTTGAACTACAAGTTAACTTTGCTCATATAGCAGATGAATTGATGAGTAATGAAGCAAAAATTGTCAAGGAGTTAAATACGGTTCAAGGAGCTGCAATGGACATTGAAGGTTACTATTCTCCTAATCCATCAAAAGCTTCAGATGCGATGAGACCAAGTGCTACATTGAATGCTATTGTAAATACAATCTAAGAGTAGATTTACTAAAATATAAAGTATCGTCTAATTTTTTATTGAGATATTAATTGACGTTACATTTTTTCTAAATCCCTTTTCTTCTTTTTGAAGAAAAGGGATTTTTTTATGTTAAAAGAAAATGTTTTTGATTTTAAAAAAATAACTTTGTGCTTAATTCTAGAATATAAAAACAAAGGTAATTTTTAAGCGAACTTAAATTTTAACACATAGACACATAGAACAAATAGTTTTCTAATAATTGAGATTTTCCGAAGAAAAAATAGACAACTTTGTATTCTATGTGACTATGTGTTAAAAATCAAATTCGTGTTATTGCCTTGATTAAAGAATAAACTTCAATGATAAATACAAATTATAAAATAGGAATACTAGGAGGTGGTCAGTTAGGAAAAATGCTAACCCTTGCCGCACAAAATTGGGAAGTAGAAACATGGATACTAGATGTATCAAAAGATTTTCCTGCGGGAAATAGTTGCTCTCATTTTGTAGAAGGTAATTTTAAAAATTACGATGATGTCATGGCATTTGGAAAAGACAAAGATGTCATTACTGTAGAAATCGAAAGTGTAAATACAGAGGCATTAGCTGATTTGCAATTACAAGGGAAAGTGATTCATCCTCGACCTGAAGCATTGAATTTGATAAAAGATAAAGGACTGCAAAAGAACTTTTATCACGTCAATAATTTACCGACTTCGTCGTTTGTTTTATTTGAAAATGAAAAAGAAATACAAGCGAAGCTTAAAAGTGGTGAGTTAAAATATCCATTCGTACAAAAAGCAAGAACAGGCGGTTACGATGGGAGAGGAGTAGCAGTTATCAAAAACGAAAAAGACCTTCCAAAATTATTACCAGTAAAATCTATAGTCGAACCATTAGTCGATATTCAAAAAGAATTAAGTGTTGTCGTTGCTCGAAATGAATCGGGAGAAGTCAAAGCGTTTCCCGTTGTAGAAATGGAATTTAATTCAAAAGTGAATTTGGTGGAATATTTAATTTGTCCTGCTGCAGTTTCAAAAGAAGTCGCAGCAGAAGCTGAGAGAATTGCAATTGCAACTATCGAAGCATTTGATATTTGTGGACTGCTAGCGGTTGAATTATTTTTAACCAAAGACAATCAAGTGCTCATCAACGAAGTCGCACCTCGACCTCATAATAGTGGACATCATTCCATTGATGCTTGTGTGACTTCTCAATATCAACAACACCTTCGTGGGATTATGAATTGGCCACTCGGAAATACTGATGTAATGATGCCAAGTGTGATGGTGAATTTATTAGGTGCAGATGGTTATACAGGTGAGGCTGTGTATGAAAATTTAAATGAATGCTTGGCTGTCGCTGGCGCGAAGTTTCATATTTATGGAAAAAAAATAACAAAGCCTTTCCGTAAAATGGGACATGTTACTATTTTGGATAATGACATTAATAAGGCGAAGGAAAAGGGGAAGTTGATTAAGGATACTTTGAAGATTTGTACTAAGGTGATGAGTGGAAAGAGTGTTTGATTTTTTTTTACCGCAGAGTTGTTAGTGAGTTACCGCAGAGTTACGCAGAGTTTTCGAATAAGATTGTTTAGTAAAAAAACTCTGCGTAACTCCGTGCAAACTCATTTTAAACTCTGCGGTAAAAACCAAACAAGAAGATTGATTCATCAAAACTCATTAATCGTTCCTAACTCATCACTTAAAAAATGACTTCATACCATATCGAAGAAAATAACGAAAATACCATTCTAACTTTTCGTCAAGAAACACCTTCTCAAGGTGCATTAATAGTTTTAAGGGTTTTGGTTTTTATAAGTTTTATTTTCCCTATACTTGCTTTAATAAATATTGGATTGGAGGTTGCTACATTAGTCGCTTCAACTATTTTTGTTGCTATCGGTATTTATTTTTTAAGACTATATTACTGGAATTTAAAAGGAAAAGAAATCATAACAATTAATGATAAAGAAATTATACAATCTTTTGATTATGGAATAACAGTTGATTTGATAACATCTTTGGAAAACAAAAATATCCAAATAGGATTTATGAAAGATGAGGAAGTTATTATAAAAGGAGACTTTGATAATATTCTAGATTTAGATGTAAATTTAATGGATAATACCCAAGAGACAAATTTAGTTTTTAAAGATGAAAATTCTGAACACATACTTGTAAAAGCAAAAATATCACAACCACAATCTGAAGAAATAATAAGTCTAATTTCAAAAAGAATAAACTTAAATAATTAAACAAAAATGAGCAAACCAATCATCTCCATTATCATGGGTTCCGATTCCGACTTACCAGTTATGCGCCAAGCTGCTGACTTTCTTACAGAAATGGGAATCAATTTCGAACTCACAATTGTCTCTGCACATCGTACGCCAAATCGTTTATTTGACTTCGCAAAAAAAGCACATACTCGTGGTATCCAAGTCGTTATCGCAGGTGCAGGCGGTGCAGCACATTTGCCTGGAATGGTCGCATCACTTTCGCCACTTCCTATCATTGGCGTACCTATCAAATCATCGAACTCTATTGATGGTTGGGATTCCGTTTTATCTATTTTGCAAATGCCAGGCGGAGTGCCAGTAGCAACGGTTGCTTTGAATGGAGCGAAGAATGCAGGTATTTTAGCTGCGCAAATTATTGGTGCAAATGATAAAGCAGTTCAAAAGAAAATGATTCAATACAAAAAGAATCTTTCTGCTGGAGTTGCTAAAAAATATAAGAAGTTAGAAAAGATTGGTTATCAAAAATATGAAAAATAATTTCTACTTTCTTTGATAACTGAACAATGTAAAATTTTTAACCATGTCTAGATATACTCGCATTTTATTTTTTGTAACAATACTCTTACTTGT
>JALZVK010000398.1 GCA_023301005.1 Saprospiraceae bacterium
ATAAAAATGTAAATACATTGTTACAAGGCGATTGTCAATTAAGAACTTATCGATTGGCATTAAGTAGTACAGGTGAATATTCTGCATTTCATGGAGGAACTGTTGCAGGCGTTTTAGCAGCAATGAATACGACGATGACTCGTGTAAATGGAATTTTTGAAAGAGACTTTAATGCGACAATGATTATTGTTGCTAATAATCAAAACTTGATTTTCTTAAATGCATCTACCGATCCTTATGATAATAATGACCCTGGCGCATTAATAAATCAAAGCCAAACTCAATGTGATAATATTATTGGAAATGCTAATTATGATGTAGGTCATGTATTCAGTACAGGTGGTGGTGGACTTGCAGGTTTGGGAGTTATTTGTAATAATAATAATAAAGGTCGAGGAGTAACTGGAACTAATAATCCAATAGGTGATCCATTTGATGTAGATTATGTGGCACATGAACTTGGACATCAATTTGGAGCCAATCATACTTTTAATAATAGTTGTTCAGGAAATAGAAATGGAAGTACTGCAATGGAGCCAGGAAGTGGGTCGACGATTATGGGTTATGCAGGAATATGTGGGCCTAATGTTCAATTTAATAGTGACGATTATTTCCATGCAATAAGCATTCAAGAAGTATCGAATTATATTAATTTTTCTACAGGAAATAATTGCGCAGTATTAACTAGTACTGGAAATAATCCACCAACTGCTAATGCTGGAGCTAATTATGTACTACCGATTTCTACACCATTCAAGTTGACTGCCAATGGTAGTGATCCTGATGGTGATGTGATTACATTTAATTGGGAACAGATGAATAACGAAATTGTTACCCAGCCGCCAGTTGCATCGAATACAGCGGGACCAGCATTTAGATCTTATGATCCTTCGGCTGATTCATTTCGATATTTTCCAAAAATAAATGATATAGTAAATGGAATAGATGATGAGTGGGAAGAATTACCTAGCGTATCTCGAACTATGAATTTTAGAGTGACAGTAAGAGATAATCATCAAGGTGGAGGATGTACAGAAGAGGATAATGTGAGTTTAACTTTTGATGCGAGTGCAGGACCATTCGAAGTAGAAGCACCTAATACGACTTTGACATGGTTGGCTGGAATGTCAGAAACAGTTACTTGGGATGTAGCTAATACTGATGCTGCACCAGTCAATTGCGCCAATGTAAATATATTGTTATCAACTGATGGCGGATTTACATATCCAGTTACCTTAGCGAGTAGTGTTCCTAATTCAGGAACTTATGATGTCTTAGTTCCAAATTTGTCAAGTACAACTTGTCGAGTAATGGTAGTATGTTCTGACAATATCTTTTTTGACATTTCCAATCAAAATTTTGAAATAGATGCGACGAGTGCTCCAACATTTACAATTGGAACAGACCCTGGCGTACAAGATATTTGTGGAAGTGCAGGAGCTGCTTCTTATGTTTTAGACTTGAGTAGTATTGCAGGATTTAATGAAGTGGTGGCATTAACTACTACAGGTGTTCCAACTGGAGCGATGGCTAGTTTTTCCCAAAACAATTTTGTACCAACGTCATCGACAACTACAACATTGACATTAAGCAATCTGGCAAATATCGCCAACGGAACTTATACGATTACAGTAACTGGAACGTCTAATTCTATTACAAGAAGTGAGGAAGTAACTTTGATTGTAAATAACTCAACACCAGCAGCAGTATCATTGAATACACCTGCTAATGCAGCAACAGGAGTTTCAATTACTCCAATGTTAGCATGGGCAACTGCTTCTAATTCAACAAGTTATATAATTGAAATTGCAACTACTCCAGATTTTGCAAATGATATAATTGAAACGTCAACAGTAACTAATAATACCTTTATTCCGAATAACTTGAATCAATTAACGGTTTATTATTGGAGAGTAAAAGCTGCCAATAATTGTGGAGAGGGTAGTGCAACAACCTTCTATTCTTTCCAAACTGCAGGAGGTGGATGTAATACTTATACGAGTAATGATACACCACTTTCGATTTCTCCGACAGCAGCAGTTCAAGTGAATTCCACAATTGCGGTAAATGATAACATTACAATTACGGGGGTAAAACCGACCATGGATATTTCGCATACTTGGGTAGGAGATTTAAAAGCAACGATAACTTCACCAACAGGAAGTAGTGTTGTTTTATTTGATCAAATAGGAATTCCAAGTACTCAATTTGGATGTGCGGAAAATAATTTAGATTTGACTTTTGATGATGCAGCGAGTAATACAGCCGCTGATTTGGAAGGAACATGTAATGCAGGAGTGGCTTATACCGCACAAGGTATTTATCAATCTCTTGAAGCACTTTCAACTTTTGCAGGACAAAATGCCAATGGAACTTGGAATCTAATGGTGGAAGATTTTGTAAACGAAGATGGCGGTGCATTAGAATCTTGGGGCGTAGAAATTTGTTTTTCTCAAGCTCCAGGAGCGACACCAAGTTTAGTGAATAATATTTTGAATCTAAATCCAGGAATGACATCAGCAATTCCTACTAATTTACTTCAAGCAACTTCATCGTCTAGTACCGCTTCGCAAATAACATTTATTTTATTGAGTTTGCCACAGTTCGGAACATTACAAATGAATGGAATGCCTGCAACTATAGGAATGACATTCACTCAAACAGATATTGATAACAATGCTCTTACATATATCAATAATTCATCTAATCAAGATGACTTTACTTTTGATGTAGTGACTAATGATGGAGCTTGGATTCAAAACGAAACATTTAATATTACCATTAATATTACTACTGCCGTTACTGCAACTGCAACAGGAAGTCAGCAAGTGAGTTGCTTCAATGATTCGAATGGAATGATTACCGTAAATGCAACAGGTTCTAGTATGCCATTTCAATATAGTATCAATGGCGGTTCTTTTCAGTCGAGTAATATTTTCAATAATCTTTCCGCAGGAACTTATACTGTAGAAGTTCAAGATGCTGCTGGTAATACAACAACGACTAATGCTATTACTATAAATAATCCAACTCAACTTACCGCTTTAGCAAGTGTACTTGGAAATACAATTACCATCAATGCCTCAGGAGGAACAGGAACATTATCATATAATTTGAATGGAATGGGAGGTCAGAGTAGTAATGTATTTAGCAACCTTGCAGTAGGTACATATAGTGTATTGATAATGGATTCCAATGACTGTTCTATTACGGTAAGCAATATTTCAGTCCTTGCAATTCCTTTGGTCGTATCAACTACGGTTACTCAACAAGTATCATGTTTTGATGGTAATGATGGAATAATCGAAGTAAACTTAACAGGAGGAGTTGCGCCATTTCAGTATAGTTTAGATGGTGTGAATTTTCAAGATAACAATACATTTACAAATTTGCCAAGTGGGACATATTTTGTAACTATTAATGATAGTAACGGAAGTAGCACCACCTCTAGCCAAACCATCATTATACAACCTGCGCAAATCTCAGCCACAAGTATTTTGAATGGAGGAAATCTTACCATTAATGCAACGGGAGGAACTGGAACATTGATGTATAATCTCGATGGTTCAGCTTATCAGTCTAGCAATGTATTTTCGAATATTTCAAATGGTCAACATACCATCGGAATTATAGATGAGAATGAATGTACGACAACCATTACTGCGAATGTCAATAATATCGTAACTGCTTCAGTTTCGACGACCGATGTTTTATGTACCGATAGCAATGATGGAACAATAACTATCAATTCAGTATCAGGTGGAAATGCGCCTTACTTGTATAGTTTGGATAATAATAATTTTGTTGCTAACAATCAATTTACGGGATTAGCTTGGGGTACTTATAATGTGTATGTGATGGATGCGCTAGGTGGCGTATTTAATGCAGGAACATATCAAGTGAATAATGTTCTAATGCTTTTCATTCAAACCTCAGTAGTCGATAATACAATTACTGCAACAGGTTCAGGAGGAACTGGAACATTGATGTATAGTATAGATGGAGTTAATTTCCAAGCGAGTAATATATTTATAGATTTACCAAATGGTACTTACGAAGTAAGTGTAAGAGATGATAATGGATGTATAGAAATTTCAGATTCAATTCTTATTAATATTACAAGTATCAGAGAATTAGATTTTGATTTGACATTCAATTTATTTCCAAATCCGACTCAAGGAATATTTAATATAGAAATCAATCAACCGACTGATCAAAAATTGACATTAAGTATCTTTGATGTTTCTGGAAAATTAGCGAAAGAAATTCAATTGAATAAAAATAATAGATATTTAAAAGAAGAGATTAACATTTCAAATCTTCCAGCAGGAAGTTATGAAGTGTTGTTGAGTGATGGAGAAATGTTTGGACGACAGCGATTTGTGAAGATGTAGAATGGAGAAGCTTCGCTTCGTGTTTATTATTTAAATAAAAATAAAATGACCAAAATCTAGATTTAGATTTTGGTCATTTTTTGTAACTATTTAGCACGACTTAGTAACCGCCAACTTCAGTTGGCAGGTTGTCAATATAGAAGAGTTTCATTGTATTTAAATTTACTTGAACAACTACTTTAAAACAACCTGCCAACTGAAGTTGGCGGTTACTGAACAGTTACCATTTTTATATAACTGAAACTCAAAATCAAACAATAATTATTAGAGTTTAATCTAAATGAAACTGTACGCACGACCGTCAGCAGTTAGCCGTCAACCGAATAAAATCTACTTTATAACAGTAATCTTACAAATCTTACCATCCCTAACTTCATAGATTAAAACTAACTCAATAATTTCTTTCGAACCTTTTCTACCAACAATACTTTCATGGTCAATCACTTTATTATCAAATGTAATTCGTTTGATAATAGTAGAATGTAGTTGAGGCGAAAGTTGAAATAATTCATCATAGAATTCCCGAATTTTTTCCAATCCAACTAAAGAAGGATTTGGATTAGAAAAACTATACGAAGCAATATCGTCACTAAATGAAGTCATAAAACCATCAATATCTCTCGCATTATAGAAGTCCACATTTTCTTGGACAATTTGTTCTGGCGTTTTGATTAGCATGTAAATTTTTGATTTATAAACGATTTGTAAAAGTGTCATTATTTGAAGCTTTCGCTTCTTATATTTTGTAAAAATAAAAATGACCAAATCATTATCATCAGAATTAAGTCAAAATTTTATGAATTACTAACTGATGAAATGCAAATATTTAAATGCTATCTGACTCAATTTTTTCCTTGACGAAAGGTACGACTTACAAAATGATGTCTATTCTAAAACATCAACTATTTACTTCCAATTGAAAGTAAACAGTTTCGATTTTATATACAGTCTTGATTTTTTTGTAACTTTTTTTATCAAGAAAAAAAGTTAGGTTAGAGGATTATCTTTGCGTAACATGAATTACTTTTCAAAATCTCAACTATTTCCTAATTCCTACGTTTTAAAATAGATCCTAAAAAAGAAAAAAATCTCCACTATAACATTCAAAAAAACTTATCTTTGCCGCGATATGAAGAACTTTAGAAATTTTTGTGTGATAGCCCATATCGATCATGGGAAGAGTACGCTTTCCGATCGATTATTAGAGTTTACTCAAACCATCTCCGAGCGGAATATGAAATCCCAAGCTTTGGATGATATGGATATTGAGCGAGAGCGTGGCATTACGATTAAGAGCCATGCTATACAATTGTATTATGACCATTCTGATGGCGAACAATATACTTTCAATTTAATTGACACTCCAGGACACGTTGATTTCTCCTATGAGGTTTCCCGCTCGATTGCAGCATGTGAAGGCGCGCTACTATTAGTAGATGCTTCTCAAGGAATTCAAGCGCAGACGATTTCCAATTTATATTTAGCGATAGAGCATGATTTAGAAATCATTCCTGTATTGAATAAAGTAGATATGGAAAGTGCGATGATAGAGGAAGTGTCTGATCAAATCATCGACTTGATTGGTTGCGACAAAGAAGAGATTGTGTTGGCAAGTGGAAAAACTGGAATCGGAATACAAGATATTATGAATGCGGTGGTAGATAGAATTCCTGCTCCTAAAGGAGATTTGCAAGCACCATTACAAGCATTAATTTTTGATTCTGAGTTTAATCAGTATCGAGGAGTTATTGCTTATTTTCGAATTATGAATGGCGTTTTGAAAAAAGGCGATCCAGTTCGATTTGTAAATACGGAAAGCGATTATATCGCTGATGAAATTGGAGTGTTACAAATGGATCAAATTCCTAAAAAAGAATTGCAAGCTGGAAATGTTGGTTACATTATAACAGGTATCAAAACTTCAAAAGAGATTAAAGTAGGAGATACGATCACCTTGACAGAGAACCAATGTAAAACTGGTATCCAAGGTTTTGAGGATGTGAAGCCGATGGTATTTGCAGGAATGTTTCCTATCGAAAATGAACACTACGAAGACCTTAGAGATAGTTTGGAAAAGTTGCAATTGAATGATGCTTCTTTAGTTTTTGAACCAGAGACATCTGAAGCATTAGGTTTTGGTTTTCGATGTGGATTCTTAGGAATGTTACACTTAGAAATTATTCAGGAGCGATTGTCAAGAGAGTTTGACCAAGAGGTGATTTCTACAATTCCTAACGTAACTTATTATGCTAAAACGAGATTAGCAGGTAGTGAAAAATTCTTAGTGCGAACACCTTCTGATTTTCCAGATCCAGGAATTTTAGATTTTGTGGAAGAGCCATTTATTATAGCTCAAATTATTACTAAGCCAGATTATATTGGTTCGATTATGACACTCTGTATGGAGAAGCGTGGAACGATAGAAAAGCAAACTTATCTATCTACAGAGCGAGTGGAGTTGACTTTCCATTTACCTTTGGCGGAAATTGTTTTTGATTTTTATGATAGATTAAAATCTATTACAAGAGGTTATGCTTCTTTCGATTATGCACCATTGGAATACCGACAATCTAAATTAGT
>JALZVK010000399.1 GCA_023301005.1 Saprospiraceae bacterium
AAGGTGATTAATCACCTTGTTCAGTTTTTTTTTATTAAAAAATGAGTAAGATTCTAGCTAAAAAACTACGCTTTCTTCAAATGAAATAAATCCCTATCTTTGCGCCTTAAATTCAATATTTTTTATAAAAAGAGAAAAGAGATTTTGTATGATAAATTTATAGAATCTAGCTAAATGCAAGATTTTTAAAATATTCAAAATTTAAAATTTTCTCATTCAAAATTAATAATGAAAGCATCACTTAACTGGCTTAAAGAATATTTAAAAGTAGATCTACCTCCGCAACAACTTTCGGAAATTTTAACTGACATCGGATTGGAAATAGAAGGAATGGAAGAAATCGAATCTGTCAAAGGTGGACTCGAAGGTGTAGTAGTTGGACATGTAACAGAATGTGGAAAACATCCTGGTGCAGATAAACTGTCATTAACAAAAGTGAATGTCGGTGGCGAAGAAGATTTACAGATTGTATGTGGAGCACCTAATGTTGCAGCAGGTCAAAAAGTTTTGGTAGCTACAATAGGTACTACATTATATGATAAAGAAGGCGCTCCGTGGAAAATCAAAAAAGGAAAAATCAGAGGAGAAGTTTCTCAAGGAATGCTTTGTGCAGAAGATGAATTAGGATTGGGAAATAGTCATGACGGAATTGTCGTCTTACCTGAGAATGCAGCGGTTGGTTCATTTGCAAAAGATTACTATGAAATAGAAAATGATATTGTCTATGAAATTGGTTTGACTCCAAATCGTTCGGATGCAACTTGTCATACTGGTATCGCAAAAGATTTAGCGGCAGCTCTAAAAATAAATTATGAAGGAGATGGAAAAGTAGCGATGCCTTCAGTTGATGATTTTAAAATTCATAACAATACTTCTCCAATTGAAGTAGTGGTAGAAGATACAGAAGCATGTCCTCGATATTCTGGAATTACGATTAAAGGAATTACAATTGCAGAATCTCCTGATTGGTTAAAAACTCGCTTAAATTCTATAGGCGTTCGCCCAATTAATAATATTGTAGATATTACAAATTTTGTTCTACATGAACTAGGACAACCTCTTCATGCTTTTGATGCAGATAAAATCGAAGGTGGTAAAGTCATTGTTAAAAAATTATCAGAAGGTACTCCGTTCCTTTGTTTGGATGAAGTAGAAAGAAAATTGAATGCAGAGGATTTGATGATTTGTGATGGCAATGAAAAAGGAATGTGTATCGCAGGAGTTTTTGGAGGATTAAGTTCAGGTGTAACAGATAGCACTAAAAATATCTTTTTAGAGTCTGCACATTTTCATGCGAAGATGACAAGACGAACAAGTACGAGACATCTTTTATTCACAGATGCTGCAAAAGTATTTGAAAAAGGAAGTGATCCTAATATTACAGTTTTCGCATTGAAGCGAGCGGCGCTTTTAATTCAAGAATTAGCAGGTGGAGAAATTGCTTCTGAGATTGTAGATATTTATCCAAATAAAATTTCTAAAAAAGAAATTGATATCACATTCAGAAATGTGAATAGATTGATTGGAGTTGAAATTCCTGCAGCTGAAATTCGTAATATTTTGGAAGCTATGGAAATAGAGATTTTGACAGAAACTGCTGAAGGAATGCGAATTACAATTCCAACGAATAAATCTGATGTACTCAGAGAGGTAGATGTGATAGAAGAAATTCTTCGAATTTATGGATTTAACAAAGTGCCAATTTCTAATCAAATTCGAAGCGCAATTACAGTAAGCGATGCAGTTGATAAAAAGAAAGTTCAAGAAGCTATAAATGGATTTTTGACTGGAAATGGATTTAGTGAAATGATGGCATTGTCAATTACTCAATCAAAATATTTTGAAGAAATTTTACCAGTTCCTACCAACGAATTAGTATTTATAAATAATACCTCAAATATCCATTTGGATGTGATGCGTCCTTCGATGTTGATAGGAGGATTAGAATCTATATTACATAATCAAAATCGACAAAACTCAAATGTTCGGTTATTTGAATTTGGGAAAACTTATAAAAAATTAGAAGAAGGAGAATTTCCATATAAAGAAGTAGCACATTTAAGTATGTTCATGACGGGACAACGTTACGAGGAAAGTTGGTTGAATAATGATAAAGCGAAGGTGTCGTATTTTTCCTTAAAAACTTATGTGAATAACTTGTTGACAAGGTTAGGAATTGAAAAATTCCAGCAGACTGTAGTTAAAGATGAGGTGTTTACTTATGGATTAAAATATCATAGAGGAGCTGCTGACTTGGTAACTTTTGGTAAAGTTCAAACTAAGATTTTGAAGAAAATGGGAATCAAGCAAGAAGTCTTTTATGCTGATTTTAATTGGGCATCAATTCTTAAAGCTTTACGTAAACATAGAATCAGTTATCAGGAAATAACAAAATTTCCATCTATTCGCCGAGATTTAGCATTAGTTATAGAAAAATCTATTAATTTTGACCAAATTTCGAGTATTGCTCAAAAAGCGGGAAAGAAAATTTTAAAAGACATCAATTTATTTGATGTATATGAAAATGAAGAGCAACTAGGAAAAGGTAAAAAATCCTATGCAGTAAGCTTTGTTTTCGAAGATTTGACTAAGACGTTGAAAGATAAAGAAATTGAAAAAATAATGAATCAAATGATTCAAACTTATGAAAGTCAATTAGGAGCAACAATTCGTAAATAATTTTGAATGACGAATTTTAAATTTTGAATGTGACCTCAATCGTTTTCTACGATTTTTCATTACATTCAAAATTGATTATTCAAAAAACTATGGACAATTTATCAGAAAAAATGGACACTATCGAAATGAAAGTCAGACAAATGGCTTTAAGGCTCGACCGTGTCCAAAAAGATAAAGATAAATTAGAATCAGAGAATAATAAACTCCGAACGGAGTTATCAAAATATAGTAACAAAACTATTGATTTAGAACAAAAGCTAGAGAAAACGACTCTAGCTTTGGAGGAGAAAAAAGAGAATGACCCTGAGCACTCTAAGAAATTGAGGAAGGAAATTGAGCAATACATTAAGGAAATTGATAAATGTATTGAACGACTTAAAAACAGCTAAGTGATGGAAGGACAAGACACCTTAAATATAACAGTACTGATTGCAGGACGACCTTATCCATTAAAGATTAAGGCGAGCGATGAGCATACGATTAGAAAAATCGTTAAGGATGTCAATGAAAAAATCAACAAATTTCAGTTGAATTATATTAAAAAAGACAAACAAGATTGTCTAGCGATGACCCTCCTTACTTATGCCGTTGACCTTCAAAAAGCACAATCAGATAAAGATATGACCCCTGGTGCTGACCTTACTGATAAAATCCATCAATTAGATGATTTGCTCGATTCTCTTTTAGGTTAAATGCCTATTCTCTTCTTTTGTTTGTGTATGTTTTATTTGAAAAATAGATAACCTATTTTTTAGAAATATATGCATTATCAGCATTAACACTTATTTTTAAAAATAAAAAATTAAACAAAAATGGGACTAGAAGTAATTGGAGCGTTGGTAGTAGCAGCTGTGATTGGAGCCGTTCTAGGTTTTTTTGGAATTAAAAAAACGAGTCAATCCAAAGTTGAAGAGGCAAGCAAGCAGGCTGATGAAGTAATTACAACAGCAAGACTAAAAGCCAAAGACATTCAAAAAGACGCAGAAAGAAAAAATGAGAGCATTAAGCAAAAGAAAATTAACGAAGCAAAAAATAAATTCTCTCAACTTAAAGCCGATTTTGAAAGCCACAAAGCTGACCAAAAAGTATCGATGAAAGATCGAGAAATGGAAGTGAAAAATTTGGAGAATTCTTTAAAGCAAAAGCAAGAGAAATTTCAATCGAAAGTTCAATCACTTGACGATCGAAAAAGCGATTTAGAAACAAAAGAATCTGAAATCAAATCGGTAAGAAGTAATTTAGATACGCAACTAAAAATTGTAGCTAAGAAAAAAGAAGAATTAGAGAATGCTAATCAAAAGCATATCGAAGCTCTTGAAAAAGTTGCTAACCTAAGCGAAGCTGATGCTAAAGAAGAATTACTTCAAGCAGTAAAATCAAAAGCAGAAATGGATGCGATGGCTATCGTAAAAGATACTATCACTCAAGCAAAAATTGATGCCAATAAAGAAGCAAAGAAAATTGTTATTCAAAGTATCCAACGGATGTGTGCTGAATATACAATTGAAAATACAGTTTCTGTTTTCAACTTAGAGTCAGATGATTTGAAAGGTCAAATCATTGGTAGAGAAGGTCGTAATATTCGAGCATTAGAAGCAGCAACAGGAGCAGAGATTGTAGTTGATGATACGCCAGAGGCAATTATCATTTCGAGTTTTGACCCGATTAGAAGAGAGGTTTGTCGTTTGTCTTTAAAACGATTAGTAGCAGATGGAAGAATTCACCCTGCTAGAATTGAAGAGGTAGTTGCTAAAACTCGAAAAGAGTTAGATGAGCAAATTGTTGAGATTGGACAACGTACAGTAATGGAATTAGACATTCATGGATTGAATGCTTACTTAATAAAAATGGTAGGACGAATGCGTTTCCGTTCTTCTTATGGACAAAATCTTTTGAAGCACTCTATAGAAACTGCTCACCTTTGTGCAAGTATGGCGGCTGAATTAGGATTAAATCCAAAGCAAGTTAAAATGGCTAAAAGAGGAGGACTACTTCATGATATTGGAAAAGTATCAGAGGAAGATTCAGAATTGCCACACGCACCACTTGGAATGAAGATATGTGAAAAGCATGGAGAGAATCCAATTATTTGTAATGCAGTAGGTGCTCACCACGACGAGGTAGAAATGAATAATATTATTTCTCCGATAGTTCAAGCATGTGATGCTATTTCAGGAGCACGACCAGGAGCACGTAGAGAAATATTAGAAAGTTACTTAAAACGAATTGGAGAATTAGAAGAGTTAGCAATGTCGCATGACAATGTTCAAAAAGCTTATGCGATGCAAGCAGGTCGCGAGCTTAGAGTAATTGTTGAGAGTGATAAAGTAACTGACCAATATGCAGAAGAATTATCATTTATGATTTCTCAAAAGATCCAAGATGAGATGCAATATCCTGGGCAAATAAAAGTAACTGTAATTAGAGAAAAAAGAGCAGTAAATTTTGCTAGGTAATTAAATAGCGAAATTTTTAAATATAAAAAAAGGCTAATGCGGAATAATTCGCATTAGCCTTTTTCCTTATACTTAAACATATCTAAAGAAAATCAAAAAAAACCTTTCAAATTGATTAAAAAAAGAGTTTTTAAGCTTTTATAAACTATAAGTTATAACTACCTTTGCACCGATTTTTAATGACTGAACAAAATAAAATTTGGCTATTAAAAATAACTCTTTTAAAAAAAGATAAAGAACATATTTTCAGAATCACATTTTGACTAATAAATATGAAATTTTCTAAGATATTTTTTGCGCTAATTTTTGGGTTTATCCTTTCATTCTCAAGTACTGCTCAGGCAGAAGGAAAAGGATTTGATGCTAAGGCAACTGCCTTTCACCACATTGCTGATGCTAATGTTTATAGCATTGGACCATGGAGTTTTCCATTACCTTGTATTTTATATAATAAAGATAATGGGAAATGGTCTGTATTTTCTTCTGGGAAATTTCATATTCATGGACATCACGGAGATGGTTCTGAGATTGTAGAAGGATATGTATTGAATGGAGGAACAGTTAATAGAATAACAAACCCAACTCCTGAAATGTTGGAAGGTCACATGTCAATTGCGGATCATGCTCATTCTCATGATGACCATGGTCATGATCATCATCTTTTTGGACATGAAACAAAAATGGTTGATGGAAAAGAAACAGAGGTTTCTTATTTCACGAAAGGCGGAAAGAAATTTTATTTAGAAGATAAGACAGCTTGGGACTTTGGAGTATTTGGAGGAGCATTTACATCATTCTATGATTTCTCAATTACAAAGAATGTATTGAGTATGTTTTTAGTTTGTTTGTTTATGATGTTTACATTTTTTAGAGTTGCTAAATTGTATAAGACAAATGATGGAAAAGCACCAACTGGGATTCAAGGATTTTTTGAACCAATGGTTGTTTTTATTCAAGATGAGGTTGCTAAACCTTTCTTAGGAAATAAGTGGAAACAATTCTTACCATTCTTATTGACCATCTTCTTTTTTATTTTAGGATTAAATCTATTTGGTCAAGTTCCATTTTTTGGAGGATCAAATGTATCAGGAAGTCTTTCAGTAACATTAGTATTAGCAATAGCATCTTTCCTTGTTGTAAATCTTAGTGGAAATGCACATTACTGGGAACACGTAGTATGGATGCCAGGAGTACCTGCATGGTTAAAGATTTTTATATTAACACCTGTAGAGATTCTTGGAGTATTTATCAAACCTGTAACATTGATGTTACGTTTGTTTGCAAATATTACTGCGGGACACATGGTAGTAGTAATATTTGTGAGTTTGATATTTATAGCAAAAGAAGGAGCAGGAGAAGGAATTGCATGGATGACATCAATAGGGTCGGTTTTATTGACCTTGTTTATGATGGCAATTGAATTATTAGTTGCATTTATACAAGCATTCGTATTTACAATATTGACAGCAGCATATCTAAATGCATCTACAGAAGAAGCACATGATCACGATCATGGAGATTCTCATGAGCATGCAGCTGCACACTAAATTAGAATTTTAACTTTTTTTATAACCATATAAATATATTTAATTATGGGTTCATTAGCTGGAATTGGAATGGGTTTAGCAGTTATCGGTGCTGGAATTGGAATCGGTAACATTGGTGCTAAAGCTATGGAAGCAATCGCTCGTCAACCAGAAGCTGTAGGTGACATTCGTGGTAACATGATTTTGACTGCTGCATTGGTAGAGGGAGCTGCATTGATTGCAATCGTATTGGCTTTCTTAGTAGGATAATTTCCTTTAAGAAACAAAAAGCAAGAACTGAATTTCGTCACGGTTGGTGGCGAAATTCATGTTCTCAAAAAAAGTTATTTAAATAAAAAAAATAAAAATTTAGAAATGTTTTTACTAGCTAAATTTACTCCGATCATACCTTATCCAGGATTAATTCTTTGGACAGTTGTCATCTTTGGCATATTTTGGGTCATCATGCGAAACTTTGCTTTCAAACCTATTATTGAGGCTTTGGAAAAAAGAGATACAAGCATCCAAAAAGCAATGGAAGATTCTAAAGCAGCAAGAGAGCAGATGGAAAATTTCAAAGAAGAAAGTGCGCAATTTTTGGGAGAAGCTCGTGCTGAACAATCTAGCATCATGAAAGAAGCTAGAGCGGAAAAAGAGAAAATGGTTAATGATGCTAAAGAAGAAGCAAGAGTAGAAGCTAACAAAATAATTGCAAGTGCAAGAGCTGAAATCAATGCTGAAAAAAGTTCAGCGATTACAGAATTGAAAAAAGGTTCTGGAGTTTTTGCTTTAGAAATTGCAGAAAAAGTTATCCAAAAGCAATTGATGGGAAAAGATGATAATGAGTCATTTGCTAACGGATTGATTAACGATATTAAATTAAACTAAGCGTTAAGATTTTATCTTAATTCTATAATCATAATATTATGTTTTTACTAGACGGTAATCCTTTAATGAATCCTGATTTTGGATTGTTCCTTTGGACAACTGGAATCTTTCTTGTTTTTTGGTTCTTTTTTATTAGAGCTGCTAAAGGTCCAATAAAAGATATGTTGGGGAAAAGAAATGCTGATATCCAAGAAGCATTAGATGAAGCTGAAAAAGCTAGAACCGAAATGGCTAACTTAAAAGCAGATAATGAAAAAATGATTGCAGCAGCTAAAGCAGAGCAAGCACAAATTATTGCTGATGCTAAAGCTACTAAAGCACAGATAGTTGAAGAAGCAAAAGTAAAAGCAAAAGCAGAAGCTGAACGAATTATGGCTAACGCTAAATTAGAAATTGAAGCTCAAAAAAATAATGCTATTTCTGAAGTGAAAAACGAATCTAGTTTAATCGCTTTAGCTATCGCAGAAAGAGTAGTTAAAAAACAACTCACAAATGCTCAAGACCAAGAAACTTTGGCCAATGAGTTAATTGATAATATCAAATTTTAGTTAGAAGATTAAGCATTATGGACTAACCATAATCTTAAATTCATAATCTATAATCAATATAAAATGTCAGTAGCAAAAATAGCTGGACGATATGCAAAATCTTTAATTGACCTTGCGAAAGAACAAGGGAAATTAGAAACTGTTGTGGGAGATATCAATGCTTTCAAAGAAGCAACAGGAAATAAAGATTTGTATATGATGCTTAAAAGTCCAATCATCAATACCACTAAAAAACGAAGTATTTTAAAAGAGATCTTCGGAGGAAGTTTTGATGAGATGACAATGGCTTTTATCAATATTGTTTTGACCAAAGGTAGAGAGGAAGCTCTTCCTGAAATTTGTAATGAATTTGTCAATCAATATAGAAGTATGAAAAATATCACAAGCGCAACAGTTACATCTGCTGCAGCTTTGACTGATGAGACTTTAGGTAAAATCAAAAGTAAAATTCAAACAGAAATGTCTCAAGGAGGCGGAGAAGTACAGATTGAAACAAAAGTAGATCCTTCCTTAATAGGAGGTTTTGTAATTGAGATTGGAGACAAACTTTATGATGCTAGTGTCGCTACAAGATTAAAGAAACTTAGAAAAGAATTTACAGGAAGTGTAAATTAAGAAGTTGTAAATGTTTTGTTATAAACGTTAATCAACTTTTCAATAAATATAATTTTTAACCATAAAATCTAAAGATCATGGTAGGTGTTAAACCTGATGAAATATCAGCAATATTAAAACAACAATTATCTGGTTTTCAAACTGCAGCAGAGCTAGAAGAAGTAGGTACTGTACTTGAAGTAGGTGACGGTATCGCTCGTGTATACGGACTTACTAAAGCGCAAGCGGGTGAGTTAGTAGAATTTGAAACTGGAGTTCAAGCAATTGTATTGAACCTTGAGGAAGATAACGTAGGGGTAGTATTGTTAGGTCCTAGTGACGGAATCCGTGAAGGTTCTACAGTACGTCGTACTAGTCGTATCGCATCTCTTGATGTAGGAGAAGGATTAGTTGGTCGTGTTGTTGATGCACTTGGTAAACCTATTGATGGGAAAGGACCTATCGAAGGTGTTAAATACGAAATGCCTTTGGAAAGAAAAGCACCTGGTGTAATTTACAGACAACCTGTAACTGAACCACTTCAAACTGGTATCAAAGCAATCGATGCTATGATTCCAATTGGAAGAGGACAACGGGAGTTAATCATTGGTGACCGTCAAACTGGTAAGACTGCAATCGCAGTAGATACTATCATCAACCAAAAGGAATTTTATGACAGTGGAGAACCTGTATTCTGCATCTATGTAGCTTCAGGTCAGAAAGCATCTACAGTTGCCAACGTTGCTCAAACTCTAGAAGAGAATGGCGCAATGGCTTATACTGTAATTGTATCTTCTTCTTCTGCTGACCCAGCACCACTTCAATACTATGCACCATTTGCTGGAGCAGCGATTGGAGAATTTTTTAGAGATACAGGACGTCCAGCTTTGATTATTTTTGATGATTTATCAAAGCAAGCTGTAGCATACCGTGAGGTATCATTATTATTACGTCGTCCTCCAGGTCGAGAAGCATATCCTGGAGATGTATTTTACTTACACTCTCGTTTATTGGAGCGTGCTGCGAAAATCATTGCAAATGATGATATTGCAAGAAGTATGAATGATTTACCTGATTCATTGAAAAATGCAAAAGATGCAAATGGAGAATCAATCGTAAAAGGTGGAGGTTCATTAACGGCATTGCCGATTATCGAAACTCAAGCGGGTGATGTTTCTGCATATATTCCAACCAATGTAATTTCGATTACAGATGGTCAGATTTTCTTAGAGTCGAACTTATTTAACGCTGGTGTACGTCCTGCAATTAATGTTGGTGTATCTGTATCACGGGTAGGAGGTTCTGCTCAGATTAAGTCGATGAAAAAAGTATCTGGTACATTGAAACTTGATCAAGCATCTTACCGAGAGTTAGAAGCTTTCTCTAAATTCGGTTCTGACTTAGATGCTGCAACAACTGCAATCTTAGCAAAAGGAGAGCGTAATGTTGAAATATTAAAGCAAGCGCAATACTCTCCATTATCTGTAGAAAAGCAAGTTGCAATCATCTACTTAGGATCAAAAGGTTTGCTTCAAAAAGTGCCTGTTAAAAAGATTAAAGAATTTGAAGAAAGTTTCTTAACTACTTTAGAGCAGAAATTCCCTGAGGTATTAAGCACATTCAAATCTGGAAAATTAACAGACGAAGCAACAAGTGCTGTAGAAAAATTAGCTGCAGAAATGTCAGCTCAGTATAAATAATTGTGTTTATGTGTATGAGTGTATATGTGTTAATGTTCAAATAGAACGTGAAAACATATACACTTAAACACATATACACCTAAACACTCGAAAAACATGGGTGCTAATTTAAAAGAAGTAAGAGAAAGAATTACGTCGGTAAAATCGACACAACAAATTACCAAAGCCATGAAAATGGTTTCGGCAGCTAAATTGCGACGTGCGACAGATGCCATTGTGCAGATGCGACCATACGCAGATAAGTTGAATGATATGTTGAAAAATATTCTTTCTAATATTGAAGGAAGTGCTTCCACTAGTTTTGGAACAGAGCGAGCAATCGAAAGTGCTGCAGTAGTTGTAGTAACTTCTAATAGAGGATTGTGTGGAGCGTTTAATACAAATATTATCAAAGCTGCTGTAGCTACAATTGATGAAAAATTTTCAGCACAACGTGCTGCTGGAAAATTGACAATTGTATGTATCGGAAAACGTGGATATGATTATTTCAAAAAGCGTTATCAAGATTGTAATATCGTAACGGACTATGTTGAACTTTTTAGTGATCTAAGTTTTGACAATGTTGCTCAAGTATCGCAAATGTTGATGGATGGTTTTGAAAGTAAAGAATACGATGCAGTAACAGTTTCTTATGGAAGATTCAAAAATGCAGGAATGCAATTTCCTGAAACTTTTCAATTTTTGCCAGTTCAAAAATTAGAAGCTAAGGAAGGAGAAAGTAAGCATAGAGCGGATTATATTTTTGAACCAAGTCAAAAAGAATTATTGGAGAAATTAGTTCCAAGTATTTTACAGACTACTTTTCAAAAATTCTTGCTAGACACTCACGCTTCTGAACATGGTGCTCGTATGACTGCAATGGACAAAGCAACTGAAAATGCAGAAGAGCTAATCAAAGAAATGAAAATTATCTATAACAAAGCTCGTCAAGAAGCGATTACCAGCGAAATTTCAGAAATTGTTGGTGGAGCTGCTGCATTGGAAGGATAATACTAATCAAAAAGATTTTAGATTTTATAAAAAAAGCCTTGCTCATTGAGCAGGGCTTTTTTGTGTTTAAAAAACATTCATTCCATACTTTAACAATATTCAATATATTTCCTATCTTTTTTCCAAAAAATATTCCCTATATTTCGAGTTCGTTTGAAAAAAACAAATAGAATTTTATTTAATCAAACCTATCTGAATTTTTAGCGTTTATTAAATAGTATTCAAGACTTACTTAGACCTTAACCAATATCCAAATATATAAAATTTGAAAGCAGTAATTCCCGTCGCTGGGGCAGGTACCAATCTTCGCCCGCTTACTTACACACAACCTAAGCCATTAATACCGGTTGGAGGGAAGACTATCATTTCATTTATAATAGAACAATTAGTAGAAGCGGGAGTCAAAGACTTCGTCTTCATCATTGGTTATCTCGGAGAAAAAATAAAAAACTTTGTAGAAGAAAATTATCCAGAGCTCAATATGGAATTTGTAAACCAAGAAGAGCGATTTGGATTAGGTCATGCAATATGGACAGCTAAAGATGTTCTTCGAGATGCAAATGGAATTTTCATTGTATTAGGAGATACTATTTTTGATGTTGATTTGAACTCAATGATTCATAGTCCACTTTCTTGTTTGGGAGTTCAAAAAGTAGAAGACCCTCGTGATTTTGGAGTTGTAGAAAGAAGTGAATTAGGACTGGTGAGTAAGTTGATAGAGAAACC
>JALZVK010000400.1 GCA_023301005.1 Saprospiraceae bacterium
TAACAGAGTTTGTTTTTCATTTATAAAAAAATAAAAGCTCTAAGACTTAAAAGTCTTAGAGCTTTTTTAATTTTATTAAAATAAATACCCAACGCAATTGACATTTCAAAGTGTCTTTACATTTATAAAAGTAAAAATCTAAATCATGAAAAACACATTTGTAAAAACAACCTTGATTCTAATAGTTACACTTTCCACATTTACATCTTGTAAAGACAAAGAGGAAACTCCTACAGACCTTTGTACTATTGCTAATCCTTTAGAAGATATTGATTGGTTAAAAGATATGCATACTACTTTTCAAATAAGTCAATCTCCTCAAGCGACAAAAATCATTCAATACAATTACAATGGCGAGTGTGTATTTTTAATCGACTCTTGCGTCAATTGTGATGATGGAAGTCAAGAAGTCTATAACGAACAGCAAGAGTTAATTTGCCAATTCGGAACTATTGCAGGATTGAATACTTGCCCTGATTTTTTTGATGAAGCTACATTTGAAGTAATACTTTGGGAAGGGTGATTGGGAAATAGGGAAAAAGGGAAGACGGATTTGAGATTTTTGAAGTTTGTCGAATAACTTTAAAACGAATTAAAATAAGAAGATTCGTCAAACTTCAAAATTCTCAAATCCGTCTTCCCTTTTTCCCTACTTCAAAATGACTTCAATATCTCCCCCACCCTCGCAATCATATCATTCGTCACATCCAAGTGCGTAACAAACCGAACCGTCTGCGGACCAAACGGTGCAGCAGCAATTCCCTTCGTTCCAATTTTTTCCAAAAAAGACGCAGCAGTCCAAGGACTTTTTACATCAAAAATTAAAATGTTCGTTTTGACAGGACGGATATTTTCTACAAAATCTAATTCTTCTAACACCGCTTTTACAAATCTTGCATTGTCATGATCTTCTTTCAATCGTTGCACATTATTTTCCAACGCATAGATTCCCGCTGCCGCTAAAAATCCAGCTTGACGCATTCCACCACCCATCACTTTTCGTTGTCGTCGAGCTTGTTTGATAAATTTTCCAGTACCTAATAACAATGAACCTACGGGCGCACCCAAACCTTTCGACAAGCAAATAGAAATACTATCAAACTGCGCTCCCCAATCAGCAGGCGTTTCACCTGACTCCACCAAGGCATTAAATAATCTTGCACCATCCAAATGTAAATTCAACTCTCGCTCATCACAAAGTTTTCGTATCGGATATATTTCATCCAATGTATAAAAACTTCCACCACCTTTATTACAAGTATTTTCTATAACAACCAACTTACTTTTTGGTAACCAATCATAATCAGGTCTAATCGCAGCTTCAATTTGAGTTGCATTTATTTTTCCAAAATCACCTCCTAACAAATTCATTGGGATACCTGAGTTAGCTGCGTAACCTCCAGTTTCATATTGATAGACATGAGAATACTCATGACAAATCACTTCCTCCAATCTTCCTGTATGAACATTCATCGCAATCTGATTCGTCATCGTACCTGAAGGGCAATAAAGGGCAGCTTCCATCCCAAACATTTGAGCAGACATTTCCTCCAAAGCATTAATAGTTGGATCAGCTCGAAAAACATCATCGCCTACTTCTGCTTGCATCATAGCTTGAAGCATTGGTGGAGTTGGTTTGGTAACGGTATCACTTGTAAGGTTTATCATATGCATTTTAAAGTTGAATATTTTTAGAAAGTTCTTTAAGTTATTAATTTTGCGAAGTTAATAACTAGGGGCTAAATTTATGAAAAAACATAAGAAAGCCCTACTTTCGAGGACAACAAACGAAACTTAATGGTCAATCTTGAAGATTACGCAAAGTCAGCATTTACCGTGGATAATATCATCTTCGGTTTTGATGAAGGAGAATTGAAAGTTCTTTTGATTAAAAGAGGTGTTCTACCTTATGAAAATCAATGGGCACTCCCAGGTAACTTTGTTTACCCTAACGAAGATTTGAATGCTGCGGCGAATAGAGTTTTATTAGAGTTAACTGGACTAAGTGATGTTTACTTGGAACAGGTAAGAACGTTTGGTGAAGTGAATCGTCATCCTATGGGAAGAGTGATTACTGTTGCCTATTTTTCTTTAGTAAAAATTCAAGGCTATGAACTTCATGGTACTTCTCCGCTTTCTCAAAAAGCAAAATGGGTTTCCATTGCTGAAGCGACCAACCTTGCCTTTGACCATGATGCTATTCTAGAAGCTTGCCTTAATAGATTGAAACGAAGAGTACGAATGCGACCTGTGGGATTTGAGTTGCTTCCTCGAAAATTCACACTCACAGAATTGCAACATCTTTACGAAGCGATTTTACAACCTATCAAAAAAATTGATAAACGGAATTTTAGAAAGAAAATCCTTTCTATGAAAATTTTGGTTGACCTCGACGAAATCCAAGAAGGTGTTGCCCACCGACCTGCCAAGTTATATAAATTCGATAAAGATAAATATGAAAAATTTATTGCGGAGGGATATATTTTTGAATTGTAGTTAGTTTGTTATAACAATGTATTTACATTTTTAGATTATTGTTGTGTTATTGACTAGAGTCAACATTAGTAGATTACCTTTTATTTGTTAGTCTGCTTTGTATCGTCTAGTCGGTTTTTCTTCATCACTTCAAAATTCAATGGTATAGTAGGATTTTTAAGGCGCAGCGAGAGGGAGAACTCTCACTCTTTCTTAGAAACTGGACGAGCAGTAGTATAAATCAATTTGCAGTCTTTATAAAATTCTTGAAAAGTTTGATATTCAAAATAAGTATTTTGTTTATAATAAGTCCATAAACCATTCTTACATCCATTACTATATGTACCCTTTTTTACTAGATTGCCTTCTTTATCAAAGTCTTCATGCAATCCATGTAGAACTCCGTTTTTATAATAAAAATTAATACGCCCATGAATTGAGAATAAACTATGTAATCCTTCTTTTTTACCATTTTGAAACATTCCTTCATTTATTTTTTCACCTGTTAAATAGTCGTACCTAACAAACCAGCCATCTGGTTTTCCTGACTTCAAATTACCTTGTAAGGCTAAAACTAGTTTATTATCCAATTGAGCAAAATATTTAATTTCTCCAGATGGACAATTATAATCTATTACTCCTGAAAGAGTATCTAATTCAAACTCTTCATTAAAAATTAAAAAATATTCATCTTCATTTGTAAAAAAATTAAAAAACTTAATTTGCTTATTTTCAAATGAACCTGTTTGTTCCTCACAAAGTGAAAAAAGAGTTTGAGCTTTTACTTTTTGACCTAGGAAACAGAAAAAAAATATAAACACAAAACATATTTTAATTTTCATAAGTTATCATTTTTGAAAAGGATATTTACTTCGCTGTTCAACACAAAGTCAACGGATTAATTTTCCATAATATTTATTCTTTTCACAATCATAAAATACTCCTGTTACACTCCTATTATTTACAACTAAATAATAATGGTCACCTTTCCTTGATATATCATATTCCTCAACATGAATAATAGGCTGAGAATCCTCAAAAGATATTGGTTTGATTTGATAAACAATAATAGTCTTTTCCCTTTTAGTTCTTTTGTGAATCTTCTCATTACCAATCATCTCTATTTTGACATTACCAATCATTCCAGAGTAATCTCCCAAGTAATCTTCTTTCCTAATATAAATCGTATCTAAATCGTATTTTATAAGCTTCATATATTCTATATGAAGTCTTAAACTTTCATAATATCCATCGAATTTTGATTCTTCGGAGGATTGTCCATTTATAAAAACACTTATCAAAAGCGAAAAAATTATATATAGATATTTCATTTTACTTCTGTTTAAACTTAACAATTTTTTT
>JALZVK010000401.1 GCA_023301005.1 Saprospiraceae bacterium
GGTTGTCCTTATTTTGAAACGGTAGAAGTTGTTCCATTTCCAACTAGCTCAACTGTCGTTGATCTAGATGTTTGTTTCGGGGAAATGGGAAATTATAATGGACAAAATTTAGCACCAGGTTCCATAACAGAATTTACTTTCCAAAATCAATTTGGATGTGATTCGATAGTTGTAGTTTCTATTTTAGAATTTCCAGAGATACAATTTGATATGCAAGCCAACGAACCTTGTTGGAATTCCAATGATGGAATGATTACAATTATGACTAACTCAGGTACAGCACCTTATGAATATTCTATCAATGGAAATAACTTTCAAACTGATCCACTTTTTGAAAATCTCGTTCCGATGGATTACGATATTATAGTTTCCGATGCGAATGGTTGTCAAGTAGAACAACCAATTACTTTGCAATCAATTCCTCAATTGGAAATGGAAATCATCGCACCACAGTTACCATGTGATGGAAGTAATATCACATTGCAACCTCAATTTTTATCTGCTAATCCTTTCAATATTATTTACGAATGGAGCGATGGAACTACCGACCCAACTTTAAGTATCAATGAAATGGGTGTTTATAATTTAACCGTAACCAACGATTGTGAAACAATCACAAAAGAAGTAAATGTTACTTTCGAGAATAATGGTCGAGATGAATATCTATATATTCCGAATGCATTTTCTCCTAACGGAGATGGTAATAATGATATTTTTAAAATATATCCTTCGCTTGATATTGAAGTGTTATCTTTTGAATTTTACATATTCGATAGATGGGGAAATCATTTGTATGATACACATGATGTGCAAGAAGGCTGGGACGGTTGGATGAATGGAAAGGAATTTAACCCTGGCGTTTATGTCTATTATATTCGAGCGAATATTACGAGTTGTGGACGAACGTTCGAAATATTTAGAAAGGGAGATGTAACGATTATGAGATAACGTAACCGCTGAATTCATTCGGCAGGTTGAAAGGATTGTCGAAAAATAATCCTTTCAACTTGCTGTTTTGAATAAGGGAAAAAGGGAAGACGGATTTGAGATTTTAGAAGTTTGACGAATTAACTTGACTTA
This sequence comes from Saprospiraceae bacterium, assembly GCA_023301005.1. GTDB lineage: Bacteria > Bacteroidota > Bacteroidia > Chitinophagales > Saprospiraceae > CAJQQY01. The sequence continues at coordinate 1,081 of JALZVK010000401.1, forward strand.
CTTCGTAAGTATATTGTTTTAAAATTTGTTTTTAAACTAAAAATTACGAAGTAATAATAAGATAGAAGAGAATTAAGCGGGTTTGTCAAACTTCTAAAATCTCAAATCCGTCTTCCCTTTTTCCCTTATTCAAAATGGTAAAGAGGGCAGTTAATCAATCTCAATAAAAGTACCCCCATCAAATTTAAATTTCCCTCTCACCCAACAATTCTCCCCTTCCTCCTTTTCGCAATCTTGCTCAATATATTCATACGATAAAATTTGCGTTGCCTCATCATAGTTCAAACCTTGCAAATCATTATCCAAATGATAATCAATTTGATAAGCAAAAACTTCCGTAAAGTCAGTCGTATTTAATTTTAATAACAATGCTTTTTCAAAAACGCAAGTGATACAACCAACACCTCGACCGAGTGCTAAATATAAAGTATCCGTATCCGAATTTTTGATTTGATAAATAATAGAAAAGTTCGCTTCTTCTCTTTCGTAAGTCATCACATTAGGAAAGGCATCTTTATATTTCCAATAAAAAACATTGATGTTAGGTCTATAAGTTCCACCCATATTTTCCTCCCAAGAAAAAATTGCAAAATTTTTATCTTCAGACTGAGAAGTGAAAAAAGGAATAGTTTCTTTTGGGAAATGATTAGTGCTATCGAGTTGGAGTACTTCGTTTAATTGTTCCTTGACCTTTCGATTTAAGCGAATAATATCTTCCAATTCGCCTTCGTCAAAAGGGGAAAGTTTATCAAGACTAGATTGATGTATTTTTAAAATATTAATTGCGGAAGCAATTTTTTTATCATTGTTTTTTTGGGAGAAAATTAAGAGAGGTAATAATACGAATATTAAAACGGTTGATTTTCTCATGATGTTAGTTTTTGTATTTTTAGAAAAATACGAAAAAGTTTTTTTGTTTTATAAAGAAGATGAGAAAATCTCTTTTACCATGTATCTAATTTTTCGAGTGCAGGTTTAATGAGTCGATTAAAGATTTTTTTTGTCTGTTCTTCAGTTAGAGCTGATTGTCTATTTGGAATTATAAAATAAGTATGAGTTCCTTTCATGAACTTTAATAATCGGACATAAATTTTTCGCTTACTTTTATCTCTAGTAGATAATGCTTTTTTAACAACTTTATTGATAACATCTTCATCTTTAATTTGATAAAGTGAATTAAAGGCAAGCCCTGCTATTTTAGGATTATCACTTTCTAAGTTTTTTAGAAGTTGAGGAACTGCTAATCTTGAAAATCTATGCATTTGTAATCTCGCCTCCGATCCATTGTCAGAATCATTTTCTTTATCATTTTTAGCATAAATTGCGGAGTACGCTTTTATAACTTCATTAATTAGTAATTGCTGTTCTTGATTAGGTATTAATGAACCATCTAAATATCTATCACCTAGCACTTGAGCTATTTTTCTTAAATCAATACACTCTTTGTTTTTATAATTTATTCCAGAACATAAATTATTTAAATCTATTTCTTGTAGTCTTGAAAATATCTCTTCACTTGTATAATATGAAAAATCTTCGCCCCTTTCCTCTGGTCTAGTATATCCTTTTCTTGGTTTTCGTGTACTATATATATTTTTTGGCTTAGGTAATTTGGAGTTTGATGATTGCCCTGATTTTTCTATTTCCTTATTATGTCTTTTAATGTCAAGGTTATTCTGTCGAATTGTAAAATCTTCTATTTGGTAATTTAAAAATTCAAGGTACCATTCTTTATGTTCTTTACTAATTGATGCTTTATTCCGAATTTTTCTTTTTTCTTTTTTGATTAGATTGATAGCATTATTATTATCTAATTTGCGCACTCCCATAATCCATTCTTCTGCATCTAATGTCAACTTACTTTGTGAATTAAAAATAGTTTCTCTAGCAGATTGTAAAATGAAATTAACAAAATCATCATCATTTAAATCCTTGGTTTGCAATTCTAATTTTGTTAGTTTAATGATAGGATTCAGATCTTGATGTTTCTCTAAAATGGAAATAGATTTTTCTCCTCCAATCTTTTTTAATTCATAAGCAACGGCATTTGGATGGAGTGCTTGATTTTTGATTCCCAAAAAGGTATCAATTTTTTGAAGATATGAATTTTCGTTTTCGGAATTCAACTCAAAGATTTTCATATTAATGACAGTTGACCAATATTTAGCTAACTTTCCATACTCTCGATTATCTATTCTTGAGTTCAAAAATTTTTTTAATATTAATTCCGATTCGTTCTTATTTAAAGAGTCAAATTGAGTTAGAATTAAGTTTAAAACTTTAACATTATTTTGATGATTATTCCGTTTTTGATAAAAGTAAAAACTTTGATTTAGAGTAGATTCTAATTCTTTCACAGAGTAATTTTGTAACGAATCCTTTAATTCA
>JALZVK010000402.1 GCA_023301005.1 Saprospiraceae bacterium
TTCCCTTTTTCCCTTTTTCAAAATCCCTTCTTCAAAAATCACTACCAACTCATGCTCTACCTTGTCCCCACTCCTATCGGCAATCTTGAAGATATTACGCTTCGAGCCTTACGCATTCTCAAAGAGGTAGATTTGATACTTGCCGAAGATACTCGTACTTCAAAAAAATTACTCCTTCATTACGGAATTGAAACGCCTCTCCGATCTTATCATGCTCATAATGAACATGCTGTAGTTACTTCCATTATCGAGCAATTGCAAAATGGTCAAACTCTTGCGCTCATTACCGATGCTGGTACACCAGGTATTTCTGATCCAGGATTTTTATTGACTCGTGCATGTGTCAATGCTAATGTTAAAGTTGAATGCCTTCCTGGAGCTACTGCTTTTGTTCCAGCTTTAGTTACCTCAGGATTGCCTTGCGATAAATTTTTCTTTGAAGGTTTTTTACCTCATAAAAAAGGTCGGCAAACTCGATTGATCTATTTAAGTGAATTACCATACACTTTTGTATTATACGAATCACCTCACCGACTCATCAAATGTTTGAATCAACTTATTGAATTTTGTGGTCCAGATAGACTCGCATGTGTATGTAGAGAATTATCAAAAATGCATGAAGAATGCATCACAAAATCTTTACCTGAGTTAGTAGAATATTTTGATACTGAAAAAAAAGTACGTGGTGAGATTGTAATTATTGTAGAAGGAAAAGTAGTCAAAAAAAAAAGAGGTGATAATTAATTCAAATTATCACCTCTCTTAATTAAAGATTAACTTTTTTCTTAAAGATCTACGATGTCTTCATTAATTCCTCCTTTGATTTTCTTTAATACTTTTTTAGTTAATGCTTTTTTCTTAAAATTTTCTAGGCTTTTTAATTGTGCTAATTTTTTCATAATTAATTAGTTTTAATTGTTAGTAATATCTACTACAATTCAATAATTAAACCATGAGAAATAAAACTACTTTAGCATCGACGTATATATATGCTTTAATTTGCAACATTCTACTTTACATTTTTTTATAACCTATAATGAATTGATTACCTACTACTTATATATTAATTAAATTACAGTTTTAATAAAAAACCTTGTCACATAAAAAAAACCTGCTTCAAATAAAATTTGAAGCAGGTTTTCCAATTTGATAAGAGAATTACGAGAGAATGAAAAAAAGGGGTTATGAGAGTTCTATTTTTACTTTAAAACGAATCGTTTGGTAACGACACCTTCTATAGTTTGTATTTTTATTAAATAAACACCAACGTTCCAATTCTTAGTTGGTATTTCAACCATGTTAGTTTGTTCGATATTTTGATTTAATAATCTTTGTCCAAGTTGATCAAAGATTTCAATCTTTTCTCCATTCAATTCTCCTAAATCAATATTCACTTTATCAGTAGCAGGATTAGGGAACAATTCTATTTTTTCAGCTAACTCAGGAGCATTCGTACTCGTTATATTTGCATTTGTTTTTATAAAAACTAACGTAGCAGGAGTATTCGTCAAATTGATAGGCAACTCATCTCCATTTACATCTACCATTTTTACTCCATTAACTGCAACTGGAAAATGTACAACACCATCATCAATCCTTCCATCCAAAATATCTGCATTGATAATAAAAACGGTCTCTCCTACTCTACCATGACCACTTGAAGGGAATCCATCATTTCTTGTAATTCCAATATCTATTTGTGATTCATCATATTGATTACTAGGCATCCAAAGCACTTCGTCAGATAGTCCGAAAAAGGAATTAGTATCATATCCAAAAAATATCGAATCCTCATAAACTAAATCACTTGGATAACCTAAGTACATCGCTAAACCATAAATATCATTGGCAGGATAAGTTGAATTTCCAACTTTAAGATGTGCCGTAATTTCAATATTTGACATCAACATAGCATCATCTACATATATAGTGTCTTGGTCAAATTCGATATGAATTAATGGAGCAGTCGTTTCAGTATTAGGGTTCGGAGCATCCATCACTTGATAATTCAAATTAATTGCAATCGCATCATCACTATTGATTATTCCATTTCCGTCGCAATCAAGATGTTTGTAATTTACACCTTCAGGTGTTGTCTGTGACCAATCAGGAGCTAGTTGCCCCACCCAATCAGTTGTTGCATCAGGACGAATAGGTCCTGTAATTTCATTTCCAATTCCTAACTCCAATAAGTCATAAAAATTCGCTTCCCCATCATGATTAGCATCTCCTGGAAAAACACAATCTGTCAAATTACATATATCACTTAAATTCCCAACTATTACATCTGAACAAAAAGTATTGAGACATCCTTGATCATTCCAAATAGTTAAACAAACTTGATAAACACCATCACTCGCATAGAAATAATCAAAAATATCATTCCCATCATTTGAAACTACTCCATCTCCAAAATCCCAAGAAATATTTTGATAATCACCTACTGACTCATTCTTAAATGTTACCCCTCCAAAAACAGGTGAAGGTCCATCATAAGCTTCATAAGTGAAGTAAGCTTCACAATTTAAAATAGAAGTATTGTTAGCATTGAGCTGCAACAATGTCAATCCAAATAATACAACCAGCGATGTTTTAATACTTATATACTTCATATCTAAAAGTGAATTTCATTTCAAAATTAAGCGCAAATCAAAGGCTTACTATTTATCACCTTACAATAATGATCAAAAAAATGGGTTTAAAAAAGTACACAAATTTGTTTTTGTACATTCAACTATATATCTTAAATAAACTTAACAAATTGATTATCAATACTTTACCTTTACCAGAGATTTATCATTACATTTAATGGAATTAGTTTTATTTTATAAAAATAATCAAAAAAAGACTTTTATTAATGATTAGTTCTAAGCTTTTAATGCTGCTTCATAGTTTTTCTAGGTCTGAATTGAAGTCTTTCTTCAAATTCATTCAATCTCCTTTTCACAATGAAAACAAAGATTTAGTGAAATTATTTGAAATCATTAATAAAGAAATTAAAAAAAGCAATTGGAATATCAATAATGAAAATTCTAATTTGAATAAAAATTTAGTTTGGAAAAAAATCAAAGGACAAGAGCAATTTCAAGATGAACAGATGCGCAGAATCTCTTCTGACTTGATTAAAAAAGTTTATAACTTTTTGTCTTATAATGAATTTAAAAAAAATCCACTTGATGAATTAATTTTCCTTTTACCGACTATCAATAATCCTTCACTTAACAAACACTTTACGGGAGTGGTTCGACAAGTCGATTCGATTCAAAATAAGTCAAAATTACAAAATGCTAAATTCCATTTTTCTAAATTTAAAATCGAATATCAACGACACCTCAATAGTGAAAAAAATACTAAGAAACTTCCTGATTTCGAAAATTTAGAAAAAGCAGATTATCACCTCGACGCTTATTATATTTTTAATAAATTAAAAAACTACTGTGATTTTTTAGTTTATAAAAATATCAAAGCGACCAATCCTAAGATTCATTTGTTTCCCGATTTTTTAGACAACTTAAAAACAAGTCCTTATATCGAAGAACCTTGTATCCAATCTTATTTCTATATCGTCTCCATGTTACTACATCCTGAGGAGGAATCTTTTTTTCAAAATGCAAAAAATATTTTGGCACAAAATCATGATCAGTTTACAATTCAAGAATTGAATACGATTTATATTTATCTGAAAAATTATTGTATTGTTACTAAGATCAATAATGGAAAATCAGAGTACTTTATCGAGTTATTTAATATTTATAAAATTCTATTAGAAAAAGAAATCAACTTCGTAGATGGAATGCTCGATCCTCAGGATTATAAAAATATTATAACAGTAGCTTTACATATTAAAGAATTTGATTGGGTTGAAAATTTTATTCGAGATTATACCCAACGTTTACCTAAACAAAATCAGGATAATGATCTCAGTTATAATTTGGCTAAAGTATATTTTCATAAAGAAGAATACGAAAAGGTCATTGAACAATTGAGAGAGGTCGAGTATAAAAATTTATCATATACTATGGGTGGACGATTGATGCTATTAAAAACTTATTACGAACTCAATGAGTTAAGCGCACTCGAATCACTCTTGGATAGTTACAGTATTTATTTAAGAAGAAATAAATTGATTTCGAAAGAAGTCAAACAACAGTTGATGAATGGTATTCGCTTTACTCGAAAATTAGCTTCGCTTCCTGCTTATGATAAAAAAGGAGTTCAAAAATTAAAAGAACAAATTATCAATTGTAAAGCCTTAGCTGCCAAAAAATGGCTTTTAGAAAAAATAGAAGGGTTAGTATAAAATCATAACTTAGAGCTTGTTGGAAAATTATATTTCGGCTAAAAAGCCTTTTTTTTTTGATGATACTTCTTTGAAAAAAAGTCAAATAGCGCAGACTATGTTCCTATTTTTTTTT
>JALZVK010000403.1 GCA_023301005.1 Saprospiraceae bacterium
GGACGACATTTAAAAATCATTGGGTAGAGTAAAAAAAACAAAACAGATTGGTGATTTTTTTTTTAACGAACTATAGTTTTTATGATTTAAAATTAAGCTAGTTTTTATTTCATAGATGTGACTTTTGTCACTTATCATTTTTTATTTTAAATAAAAAAAAGAAATAATGTTGTCAATATTAAATTGACAACATTATGTGGACGTGTGTTAGTTTTATTTTTTTCTATTTGTAAATATATTGTTACAAGTGAGTTTAATTGAAAGTAACTTTCTTAGAATTTAATAATTCTAGAATTGTAATCTTACCACGAGACAATTCTAAAAATCCTTTCTTTTCGAATTGTTTTAATAATCTTGAGATGACCTCTCTAGATGTTGCCAAGTCATTGGCAATTTCTTGATGAGAAATTAGTAACTCTTTAGTGCTAAGTGTGAGTGCTTTATCAATGAGATATTTGGCGAGTCGTTCATCCATATTATGGAATACTACATTTTCCAAAACAGTCAAGACTTCATCAAATCGTTGACTAAAAGTATCAAAAACAAAGTGATGCCAGCTTGGGTAATTTTTATTAACATCATAAATTACTTCAGTAGGAATTGCTAGCAATGTAGTTTCTTCCTGAACAACAGCTCGTATCGAACTTTTTTCCATTTTCAAACAAGAGGACAACGTAATAGCGCAAGATTCTCCCCCTTGAACATAATAAAGGAAAATTTCTCTTCCATTTTCATCTGTCCGAAATATTTTAACTGAACCTGTAAGTACCAATGGAATTACTTTAATATAACTACCAGTATTGAGCAATTCGGTTTTAGCAGGTAGTTTCATGTACTCACTATTTGTAGCCAATTTATCTACTAATTCTAGTTGGTCAAATAATGGAAATAATTGTTGAATTGCTTTTTTGATTGATGCTATTTCCATAATTGGAACAATTAGAATTGGTTATAAAATGCTAAAGATAAAAAGGTTAAAAACGCTTCTATGTGACTTGAGTCACATAGGGAAATGTAAATATAATTCATTTGTCATATCAAATACTTTTTCACATTATTAAAAATCGCTAAGTGATAAAAGTCACAATAGCCAAGTAGTAAAGCAACTTAAATTTGAAGCGTAAATTATATTCTTCAATAAAAACCTTTATAAATATGTTGATTAAAATTAAACTAATTCAAGCTAAATTTCAGCTTCTTTTCATTTTACTTTTTTTAGGATTCTCGATGACTTCCCAAAACAATGTGGGCGTAAATACTTCAACTCCAAACTCTTCTTTGGAAGTGCAAGGTAATGGTGATACTGATGCTACTTCAGGATTAAACGTTACAGATAGTGCTGGAAGTTCATCGTTATTTGTACGAGATGATGGACGTGTCGGAATAGGAGTAACTACACCAGGCGCAAGATTTATGGTAATAGGAAAAGCGGGCGCACCAGCAATGAATATTTTACCGATAGCAGGCGCAGCTCCTTCATTTAGAATTAATGATGATGGAAAAGTAGGCGTAGGAACAACAACTCCAGGAGCTAAGTTTATGGTAGTGGGCGAAGCAGGTTCTCCAACTTTTAATGTTTTACATGATGGAGCTAATCCGATGAATCCAGGATTACGAGTTAATGAAAATGGAAGAGTGGGAATAGGAACAATAACGCCAGGTGCAAGATTTATGGTAGTAGGAGAAGCGGGCGCACCAGCAATGAATATTTTACCAGCAGCAGGAAGTACACCATCGTTACGAGTTAATGATGATGGAAAAGTAGGCGTAGGAACAACAGCACCAGGAGCTAAGTTTATGGTAGTGGGCGAAGCAGGTTCTCCAACTTTTAATGTTTTACATGATGGCACTAATCCGATGAATCCAGCTTTACGAGTTAATGAAGATGGACGAGTTGGAATAGGAACAATAACACCAGGTGCAAGATTTATGGTAGTAGGCGAAGCGGGCGCACCAGCAATGAATATTTTGCCAGCAGCAGGAAGTGCACCAGCGTTACGAGTTAACGATAATGGAAGAGTAGGAGTTGGAACAGCTGCTCCAGCTTTCGAATTGGATGTAGTAGGTGACATCAATGCTTCAGGCAATGTACGTGCAAATGGAATGGTACTTTCTTCTGACAAACGTTACAAAGCGAATATCCAAACCTTGAATAATAGTTTAGCAATATTGGCACAAGTAAGAGGAACAAGTTACTGGTGGAAAGACCAAAATGTTTCTGAAAAATTACAAATAGGATTTATTGCTCAAGAGTTAGAAAGTATTTTACCTAACCTTGTTCATACAGATAAAAATGGTTACAAAGCAGTAAATTATATTGGTTTGATTCCTGTAATGACGGAAGCTATCAAAGAGCAACAATCTACTATCGAGCAACAGAATGATAAAATAGATGCTCAAAATGAAAGAATAGAAGTACAAGATGAGCGGATTGAAAACTTGGAAGCTCGCTTACAAGCTATTGAAACATTATTAAAAAAGAATGACTAATTCGGTTTTCTATTTTTTAAATTAAATCAAAAATAACTTATGATGATAAAATGGAAATACCTTGTTATAATTATTAACTGCTCTTTATTTAGTGTTATGGGAAATGCGCAATTATCTGTTCAAGGATTATTGCATGTGCAAGAAGGAGCAGAATTACATGTATGGAATAATGTTGAAATCACATCCGTAAATGGATTGTTAGAAAATAATGGAACAATAGAAGTAGAAGGCAATTGGGCCAAAGATGATAATGCCCAATTCAATGGAAATCCTTCTGGAACTGGAGAACGACTAGTAGTTTTTAGAAATAACGATTACAATACAACAGGGAGTCAACGTATCACAGGAATGATGAATGCTGATGATTCTTTTTATAATTTGGAAATAGATAATACTGGTGATGAAAAATTAGTTGACCTTGGCGGAAATATTGAAATCACTAATAATTTGAATTTTTCAAATGGTCGAATCCGAACGGATATTATGTCAGATGCAGCAGGTGATGGAAATGCTTATGCTAATATTGTTTTTGTTTCTAATCCAAATAACAATGCAATTACGGGGCATACGACAATAGCTGTAGCAGATAGATATATCGAAGGAAAGTTAATTCGAGAAGTTGAAGGAATGGGTACTTACTCGTTTCCTGTTGGAATCAGTCCTGGCTTATTAGATGGTGCAGAACCATTTGAAGTAACGTTTACAGAATCAGCTACGCTTTCCAATATCTTTACAGCATTCCAATTAGGTGCGACTACATCTACTGGTGAAACTAAACTTTGTGATATAGGAGAAGCACCTAATTATGCAACACCTGATGGTACACTCAACGAATTGGTAGTTGATTGTGTAGCAGGTCAATGGATAACTGATGGCGACGCAGCGAGTTATAATTTCGATATAGAATTTATGGTCGGAAGTAATTTTTTAAGTACTTGCGATGATGCAGTTTTATTTTATGTAGCTAATACTGGAGACTTTGAAGATTGCCCAGATTTCTCAGGAAGTACTGGAATCGTAGGAATGGGGCAAACAGATTTTGGAACATTTGATATTCCAACTGTTGCAGAAACATCTATATTTACGTCACTCGAATTTATTGGTCAAAATGATAATAGAATACAAATTTTCCCAAATCCTAAATCATCCCAAGAACCATTGTTTATTAATATTGAAGGAGATATTTTTGAAGGAGAAACGGTTACTTTGGAAATTTTTGATGCAGTTGGCCGCTTAGTGCTACGAGATGAAAATGTCGCAGCAGAAGGACAATATGAAGTGCAATTGAAAAATTTATCCGCTGGGATATTTCAGATAGTATTGAAAAATTCTAAAGTGATTGCAAATAGAAGCCTTGTTTTACAACGATAGGTTTTATTGAAGTATTAGAAGTTCCTTTGATTATTTCCAGAGGAATTTCTTATTTTTTTTTAATAAAAAAATAGTTACTCAAAATATATAAGTCGTCTAATTATTAAATATCTTTAATCAAAAAATAATGATGAATACATTAAAATACTTTTATCTCTTTCTAGCAATTTCTTTTTTTCAATGTACCGCTGCGCCTAAAGTCGCAGGTCAGTTTACTGAAAAAGAATTTAATGATATGGCAGATAAAATGGCAAAAGGTGATGTGGGAGATTTGCAAGTAGATGAACTGAAAGCAAAAAAAGATTATTATGTTATCCTAGATGCTCGTGAAAAAAATGAATATGACATCAGTCATATTGAAGGTGCGATTTGGATAGGATACAATGATTTTACTTTAGACCGTTTATCTGAAATCCCAAAAGGTGCAAAGGTGGTTACTTATTGTTCAGTTGGATATCGAAGTGAACGCATCGGTGAAAAATTACAAAAAGCAGGTTACGTGAATGTTCAAAATTTGCACGGCAGTATTTTTAAATGGATGAATATGGGTTACCCAGTTGTCGATAAAGATGATAAACCAACGACCGAAGTACATGGTTATAATAAGAAATGGGGAAAGTGGGTGAAGCAGGGAGATGTGGTTTATTAGGATTAGATTTGTATTAAGTACTTGGACAAAAGTAATCAGGTATTTTAACCGAGGCTATTTTTTTGTTTAATCGAGGTATAAAAAACGGAGCTACCCCAACGGGTAGTGAGTATTTTTGTAACGAAGAGTAAACGAAAAATAGACCGGCATAAATACTTGATTACTTATGTCTAAGTACTTAAATATAAAATATAT
>JALZVK010000404.1 GCA_023301005.1 Saprospiraceae bacterium
CCTGAAATACAGAGTTCGCCAATAACTCCAACTGGTTGAAGCGATAAGGAATCACTCAATATGTAACACGAGACATTTGGGATTGGACGACCGATAGTACTTATATTTTGTTGAATATTTCCTAATGTCAATTCCTGGAATGTCGTATGTACTGTCGTTTCTGTAATTCCATACATATTGATGACTTGACATGTAGGATATGTTGTTTTCCAAGATTCTAGAAATGAAGGATATAATGCTTCTCCACCAAAAATGACATACCGTATTTGATACTCTTTTTTACTTGTCAATAGTGCTTCTTGCAATACTTGAAACGAAGAAGGCGTCTGATTCAACACTGTGATTCCGTGCGTAACTGCTAAGTTTAAAAATAACGCGGTGTCACGAACAGTTTCTTTGGTTGGAATGACCAATTTTCCACCAAAAAATAATGCACCGTACATTTCCCAAACGGAAAAATCAAAACAATAGGAATGGAATAAACACCAAACATCTTCATGATTGAAATCGAATAATGGTTTGTTATTAAAGAAAAGTTTGAATACGTTTTTATGTTCAATCAATACACCTTTTGGATTTCCAGTAGAACCAGATGTGTAAATTACGTACGCTAAGTTCTCCGAAGAGATTGTGTGCTTAAGTCTTGTTATTGGATATTCTTTTTCTTGAAAATCATTTAGTAAAGTTTCATCAATTATGACTTTACATTTACTGTCTGAAATGATATACTCTTTTCGTGCATCTGGATATTCAGGATCAATTGGAACATAAGCGCCTCCTGATTTTAATACACCTAATATGGAGACAATCATTAACTCGCTTCTATCGAGCAGAATACCGACTAAATCTTCTGGCTTTATATCGTATTCTTCTTTTAAATAATGCGCCAATTGATTGGATTGATCATCTAATTCTTTATACGTCAATGCGTGATCTTCAAAAACAACCGCTGTTCGTTCTGGATACTTTTGGGCTTGCGCCTGAAAACGATTTACGATCGTGCCTTCTGTTTGATAACTCGTTGAATCATTTGAAAAATCTTCCAGTAAAAGCGTTTGTTCTGCTGTTGAAACGTAACTCAGATCTGTTAACTTTCCGGTTGGATGCTTTATAAATTCCGTTAGTAACAGCTCAAAATTTTGTGACAACCGAGCGATGTATTCTTTACTATAAACTTCTTCGTTGAACACAAATCGCATTGTCAGCTCTTCGCCTGGTGCTACTTGTATGTAAAAATTGTAATTCGTTCGTTCATACACTTCAAACGAAGATACTTGCATACTTGTTGCTGCTTCCTCTTCATCCGAAGCACCTTCAGAAACGCGCTCTTCTTCTACCAAATAGTTTCCAAACATCAAAATATGATCAATCAAATGACGACCCGTTTTGGTATGTGACTGGATTTCTGATAGATTCAGATAATGATGATTTGTACTGGTAATGGTATCTTCTTGAATGTTTTTTAATAAACTAGCTACGGTATCTTCTTCTGTATATTGTACGCGGACTGGAATCGTGTTTATAAATAAACCAATCATCGTTTCTACTCCTTGTATTTCAGATGGCCTTCCTGAGACTACAGAGCCATATACGACATCATTTCGTTGTGTGTAACGTGATAATAAGTAACTCCAAGCACCTTGAATCATACTATTTTGTGTAACACCCAATGTTGCACAAACACTCTTTAAACTATCATATAATTTATCTGTAATTCGAAGTTCTTCATAGGATTGGATGTAAGTGTCCTTTAACCCTTGCCTGTCCGTTGGTAATTGTGAAGTTCCTTCATATCCCGACAAAATGCCTTCCCAATATGATAGTGAACTTGCTTTGTTGATCTTTCTAAGCCAACCGATGTAGCGTGAATAAGGAATCACTTTTGGTAAATCGGCTTGTTTGCCTAGCATTTTTGAGCGTACTAATTCATAAAAATCGTTCACCAAAATACTCATACACCAACCATCGATAAGAATATGGTGATGACTCCACAAAAATTCATAAGTATGCTCGCCTACTTTGATTACTTGCAAGCGCATTAATGAATCTTGGGTAAGATCAAAACCTTCTTTTTTGTCTTGTTCTTTAAAGTCAGATAGATTAATTCCTGCTAATTCTTCATAATAGCGAAAGTTTGCTTTTACATCTTTTCGAACAATTTGAAGCGGAACGCCGCCCACATCATTTCTAAAACTCGTACGTAATACACTGTAACGATTGATTAGTTGTTGATAGGCTGAAGCTATAATTTCCAATGGAACTTCCATCGATTCAACACTATACGACATTTGTTCAAAATACAATTCATTACTATCACTAGAGAGCCAATGAAAATACATACCTTCCTGCAATGGAGAAAGCTCATAAATGTCTTCTACATTGTGAATACTTTCGACTGCGTTTAATGTTGGTATGCTTAGTCCTTTGTAACTTAAATCACTTGGTGTAAGATGCTGTTCTGTGTCTTTGGAAAGTTTGTTTATGTATGCTTTTAGATGCTTTCCATAGCTTGCGCATAGCGCTTCTATTGCTGCTTGATCATAAAGAGCACTGCTGTATGAAATACTGATAGATAATTCTCCTGAGACTAAAATCCCAGAAACTTCAATGCCAATATTACTTCCATTGCGATCCGATCTGTCTTTTCCGATATACGCTGAACCGTATGCAAATGAAGCAGCTTCTGCTGTTGTATCTTCATTTCCGATTCCGCTTCCAAAATCTCCTAAGTAATTAAAAAGTAATAATGGATTGTATTCATTTTGAAAATCTTCTGATAAGTACTTTAACATTCCATAACCGATTCCACGATTCGGAATATTTCGAAGACGTTCTTTGGTTTGAACAAGCGTATCTTCTAGTTTTTGATTTGGAGTATGTTCCAATACAAATGGATATAAACTTGTAAACCAACCTATGGTTCTACTTAAATCTATTTCTTTACTTAATTCTTCTCTTCCGTGTCCTTCCAATTCGATAATGCATGTATTTACCGAAAAAGTATCCGATAAACTCATCGATAAACTACTCAACAAAATATCGTTCATACCAGTATTATACACCTGATGTACTTCAGTTTGTAATTTCGTAGTTTCTATAACTGAAAGCGAGAAATCTACGGTAGCATTTATAATTATTGGTCCAGTAACTTCTTCTGTATCCATTGGATACATACTTGTGTTGGTATCACAGATAGTTTTCCAATAGGTGTCCTCTGAAGACAAATGACCTGCTTTCACATAAGAATGCTGAAAGGCAGACCACTGGTAAAAAGAAGTCGTTTTTAAAGGCAATGTAATTGGGCTTTCGCTTAAAAAACCTTGGTAAACATTGTAAAAATCTTCTAGTAATATTCGCCATGAAACTCCATCAATAATTAAGTGATGCGCAATGAAAACCAATTGATCTCCTTTGGGAAGTTTGAAATGTGCCAAAACAAATAAATTCCCTTTTGACAGTTCAAAACCAGCTTGTAATTTCTCACTAATACTTCCTAATGCTTCTGCCCAGTTTTCTGAAGCTGTTAAATCATGTGAGATGATCGAGTTTGTGCCTACTTTATATCCTGCATTATACTGAACTACACTAGTTTCTTCCTCTGTATAACGCATGCGAAGTGCATCATGATGTTTTAATAAGGATTCAAAACTTTTTGATAATGCCGTGATTTCTAATCGAGCTTCGCTAAGTAATTGTGCAGATTGATTGTAATGTGATTTATCTGAAATGTATGTGTTTTCAAAGAAATAGTGTTGTATCGGTGTAAAATCTATAGTTGCTTCAACCATCGATTGATCGCCTTCAGCACTCGTTTCTTTCATTAACGGAGCTAAATCTTCTAAGATTGGATGACGTAATATATCGCCTACTCGAAGGTCGTAACCGTGTTGTTTTAAGCGAGAAACTACTTGAATCGATTTGATCGAATCGCCTCCTAAATGATAGAAATCACTCTGCTTTCCTATCTTGTTTATCCCTAAGACTAATTTCCAAACTCTCGCTAAGACTTCCTCTTGCGCCGTTTCTGTTGCAATATGTAAAGTTGTATCGACAACAGCACTATCAATACTTGGTAATTTTGTTTTATCAATCTTTCCATTTGCCGTTAAACCAAAAGATTCTAATGAAATGTAATGACCTGGCAACATGTAACTCGGTAATTCTTCTGATAGATACTTGCGTAAATCAGAAATCATTTCTTCACCTTGAAAAACCACATAACACACCAAACTTGAGCGTTCTTTGTCTAATACAACCAATGCGTTATCAACGGCTTTATATGCCAATACTTTTTGTTCAATCTCGCCGAGTTCTATTCGATACCCATTAAGCTTGACTTGTGAATCTTTTCTGCCAATAAACTCAATACTTCCATCTGAGTGCCATCGAGCCAAATCGCCTGTTAAATACATGCGCGCTCCAGCTTCAAATGGATTTGAAATGAATTTTTCTGACGTTAATTCTGGTTTACCCAAATAACCACGTGCCAATCCAGAACCTGAAATACAGAGTTCGCCAATAACTCCAACTGGTTGAAGCGATAAGGAATCACTCAATATGTAACACGAGACATTTGGGATTGGACGACCGATAGTA
>JALZVK010000405.1 GCA_023301005.1 Saprospiraceae bacterium
AAAATATATTTACCGAGAGCTAAAATGTTAGGTGGTTGTAGTTCCAATAATGCAATGGCTTATGTCCGAGGCAATCGAAAAGATTATGATGATTGGGCAGCAATGGGAAATGATGGTTGGGATTATCAAAGCATTTTACATTACTTCATTAAGTCCGAAGGGAACGAAAATGCAGACGAACTAGACAAAGGTTATCATGGTTCTGATGGAGGTTTAAAAGTTTCATTCGCTTCTGGTTTTATAACTCCATATAGTTCTGCCTTTATCCAAGCATGTGCTAATAATGGAATTCCTACAACTGCTGATTATAACGGAAAAAAACAAACTGGCGCAAGTCTTTGCCAAATGACTATCAAAAACGGTAAGCGTCAAAGCGGCGCAGTTGCCTTCCTAAAATCTGCTTTAAAAAGACCTAACCTTAATGCGATCACGAAGGCTCGTGTGACTAGGATTTTATTTGAAAATAAAAAAGCGGTCGGAGTAGAATACGTAGATAAGCGAAATAAAAAACAATATATACACGTAAATAAAGAAATCATCCTTTCAGCAGGTGCTTTTCAATCGCCACAAATTTTGATGTTGTCAGGAGTTGGCGATGCTGCTGAATTAAAAGAAGTAGGAATTGATTGCGTACATGAATTAAAAGGTGTTGGGAAAAATCTACAAGACCATTTAATGTGTAGTGTCTCAGCTAAAGCCAAACAACAAAAAGGATTAAATCATTATATTCCACTTTGGAAACAGTTATTAGAATTTCCTAATTATCTATTTAACAAAAAAGGACCATTTTCAATTGGACCTTTGGAGGCGATGGCATTTACAGATTTGACAGGTAAAAATGAATCTGCTAATTTTCAATTTCACTTCACTCCGATGTACACAGGTAAAGGTTATAATTACGATATGTATGATGCCAATACTTTTCCAACGAATGATGGTTTTACCATTTTGCCAACTTTACTTCATCCTAAAAGTAGAGGATTTGTAAAATTAAAATCTAAAGATCCTTTAGCTGATCCAATTATTCAACCTAATTTTTTAGAAAAAAAAGAAGACCTTGACCAACTAGTCAAAGGAGTGAAAAAAGCATTGAAAATAATTAATGATTCCGCTTTCGATGATTATAGAGAAGAGATAGTTGCTCCACCTGACACAACTACAGATGAAAGAATTATCCATCATATCAAGAGTAGTGTAGAGACGGTTTATCATCCTGTAGGTACTTGTAAAATGGGAAATGATGATATGGCAGTTGTCGATTCTGAGTTGCGTGTACACGGTGTTACAAATCTACGAGTTGTCGATGCATCCATCATGCCTAAGATTGTTTCGGGAAATACAAATGCGCCAACTTTTATGATTGCTGAAAAAGCAGCAGATATGATTTTAGGAAAAGAATACAAAAAAAGTAAAGCAATGAGTTTAAATAATTAATACGCTAAACTCATTAAGAAATAAATAACTCATAACTATTTAAAAACGATTAAATGAATTTTGAACACAGCGAGAAAGCACAAGGATTGATTGATAAATTAAACCGATTTTTTGAAGCGCATATTTATCCAAATGAAAAAGACGTAGATGCATTTCACTACGACCAAAAAAATATTTGGAAAAATTGGCCAGGTCTGGAAGACCTAAAAGCCAAAGCAAAAGAAGAAGGACTTTGGAATTTATTCCTACCTAATAATTATGGAGCATTAAGTCCAGGATTGACCAATTTGGAATATGCACCACTTGCCGAAATCATGGGTCGAGTACGTTGGTCATCAGAGGTATTTAATTGTAGTCCGCCTGATACTGGCAACATGGAAGTGTTTGCAAAATATGGAACAGCAGCACACCAAGAGAAATGGTTGAAGCCTTTGATGAATGGAGAAATACGTTCTGCATTTTTGATGACAGAACCTGAAGTCGCATCTTCAGATGCTACGAATGTTCAAACTTCTATCAAATTAGATGGCGACGAATATGTCATTAATGGTCGTAAGTGGTGGTCTTCAGGCGCGATGCATCCACATTGTAAAGTTGCGATTGTTATGGGGAAAACTGACTTCGATGCACCTCGCCACCAACAGCAAAGTATGATCATCGTTCCTATGGATACGCCAGGTTTGAAAGTACTTCGACACCTTCCTGTTTTTGGATATTCTGATTCACCAGAAGGTCATGCAGAAGTATTGTTAGAAAATGTAAGAGTGCCGAAAGAAAATCTATTGCTAGGAGAGGGAAGAGGTTTCGAAATTGCTCAAGGTCGTCTAGGTCCTGGGCGAATTCATCATTGTATGCGATTGATTGGGATGGCACAAAGAGCATTGGAATTGATGAGTAAAAGAAGTGGCGAACGTGTTGCTTTCGGAAGACATATCAAAGATTTTAGTAGTGTCCGTCAAGATGTTGCTTTGTCAAGATGTGAAATTCAACAAGCTAGATTACTCACGTTATCTGCTGCTGACAAAATGGATAAAGCTGGAAATAAAGAAGCTAAGGATTTGATCGCAATGATTAAAATCGTTGCTCCTAATATGGCACTTAGAGTGATTGATAGAGCGATTCAAATTCATGGTGGTATGGGCGTTAGTAACGATACTCCGTTGGCAAGTTTTTGGGCAGGTGCGAGGACTTTAAGATTGGCGGATGGTCCTGATGAAGTACACATGAGTCAATTGGGGAAAAATACTATTAAGGCTTATTTGTAATTGAAAACTTTTTGTAATTGGAAATTGAAAATGAAAAATTGAAAATTGTCGAGTTGACTTGGATTTCGATTTAACTGAAAAAGGGAA
>JALZVK010000406.1 GCA_023301005.1 Saprospiraceae bacterium
GGCATCCGTGCCTGTCTACCGACAAAGGTAGATTCTATCAAAATTATTGATTCACAAACACAGCATTCGAAAATACCATTTTCCCCTGATACCAAAACGCACGGAACAAAGGATTATCCACCATATAAGTAATATTCCCACGACCCATATCTTGCACCGCAAAGACAGAAGTATTCTCCTGATTCCTTCTCGCCTTCGCTCCTGCAAAACCTAAAACCATTGGATTATCTTTTATATAACCGACATTCGAAGCATTATTCAAATACGGATAATGTCGCCTACTCGTTTTTAAAGAAAAATAATAATTAGGCATTCCATAACCCAATGGATGCGTGTTATCCCAATCCAATCTATAAATCGCTCCAGGCATATTATAGCTAATAGATTTTCGACGACTATGAGAATGAGGTTCAAGACGACTATCTAAAGTTTCTTTTTGAGATGATCTATTCCTATTACTATTACTTTCATCACTATCTTTTTCCAAATTAAAACCAGATTTCTCTTCAAAGTTGGACATCGCTCCACCTATAACAATGACTCTACCACCACCTCGAATCCAAGTTTTTAATTTATCCAAAACGGAATCGCTTAAGCGATACCAACCATCAGGTAAAATGATTAAAGAGTATTCATCAAAATCTAAAAAAGAAAAATTGGAAACTGGAACCGTTACGATAGGGTAGTCCAAATCAGTCTCAAAGAAATGCCAAATCTGACCAAAAGAATAAGGCGAAGTTTTATCTCCAGCCAAAACTGCGACCTTTGGTTTCTTTAATAAAATTGAACTCTCCGAACCTAAGTCCGAACCTCTCTCCGCAAAACCTGTAGATACTGCATTTAGATTTTCGTAGTCTAATTTTTTAGCAGTTTGCAAAACGATTTTATGAAAATCATTTCCCAATTTTCGATTATCACCACGAGTGATGATCAAAGTTCCTGATTCATAATTTTTTCCTTCCAAAGTAAAAGCAGCGGTAGCTGCACGAGCCGTCACACCTTGATCCATTAGTTTTCCGATAAATTTTGCATCTGCTAATGACTCCCATTTTGCCAAATATCCATAAGCGTTAGATTGAGTTTCTACTTGTGCAGGACTTCTTTTATATTCCGAATTAACTGGAATTTTTGACTCAGTTGCATAAGCAGTCAGACCATAAGCATGTATCAATGACCAAGCTGTAATATCGTAAGTCAAGGAATCGACTAACTCATGTTGAGGTTCTAACAATACTTGCACGAGTACTGATTTAGGTTGATAAGCATTGATGATAATGTCATCTTTATCAATCGAAAAAGATTTGGTTTTGCCAGTAGCATACTCGTAACCTTTTTGAGAAGTGGTTGCATTTGTCAATCCATATTGGATTTTATTTTTATCCAACAAATCCAAAAATGCTTCTCGCTGTGTTTTAGTATTTGTGTTTTTGACAACAAAACTTTTATACTTTCCAATTGGATTGGTAGCGTGTTTTTTAAAATATTTTCCAAACTCATCTAGCAATTTTTCTTTGTTATCATGCGTAGCTTCGATAGTCGAAAGTGAAGTAGTCGTATGATGTTCGATTCTATCTCGAAGCGAAACAGTTTCACCATTAACCATATCAACTTCTCGACTTGCCGTACCACTTCCACCTTGTTCATATGTCATTCCTATCGCACCATTAAAAATCGGATAAGTATCTCCGTAGCTAGGATAAAACAAATCAAAAATCTCTTTGGTATAATATAACCAACCTTGTTGGTCAAAATACTTTGCGTGATTTTTTCCAGTTTTAAATTGAAACTCATTTTGCCAATCCGTGATATAAGTATGGTAAGGTTGAGCAGCAGGCGCAAAATAATAAGGGTCATCTTTGTGCATCTCATGGAGGTCAGCATGCACTTGAGGCAACCACTCATTATACACCGCCATACGATGTTGTGATTCGATTTGAGTCTGCCAAGCCCAATCTCTATTTAAGTCAAACATGTAATGATTCATTCGCCCGCCAGGATGAGGTTCGTTATGTTCCCATGAGTCAGGATTAGTTGTAATCTTATTGTTAGAAACTCGCCGCACCCAATGCGTATAGCGAGAATATCCATCAGGATTCACACTTGGGTCCATGATGATTAGCGCATCTTTTAACCAATTTTTTGATTCAGGATTATTACCACTTACCAAACTATAAATCACAGGCATTGAACTTTCAGAACCAGCAGCTTCATTTCCATGTACACTATAACTCAACCAAACGATAGGAATATTATTTTTAGGTGTTCCACTTTTTACACCTGCACGAATCAAGTTATCGTTTTGAATTTCATCTAGCTTCGCTAAATTTTCCTTGGAAGAAACAAATGCTAAAATCAAAGGTCGATCTTCATAAGTGCGTCCATATTGTCGTAAAATAACTTGGTCGCTATTTTCCGCAACGTACTCAAAATAATCTACGAGTTTATGATGTGGTGTAAATTTCTCTCCGATATTATGAGGAAGAAATTCGCTCGGTGATTGGATATTTTGGGCAATAAGTGTTGTTGATAAACAACATAGGATGAAAAATAAAATGGTGGTTGAGATTCTCAAATTCTTTAAATGCTGCATGTCTTTATTGTTTAAATTTTATTCAATGAAGTTGTTTTAAGATGTCTGATGAATTTAGAAAAAATAGATTTTAGTTCTAATCAAGGCTTTTTTTGAGTTGCATAGCCTAGCTATGGAACGATAAAAAAACGAAGAGTAGGACTAAAAGATGTTTTTCTAAATCATTGAGACATCTTAAAATAACTTCAATAAGAAAGGTAGCGATTTAATGGAAAAAGGAATACAGTATTTAAAAGTTTTTTTATAAAAAAGTTGGGAGTCGTAAAGCGCAATACTTTTTTTTAACACATAGGCACATAGAAGACATAGTTCTCTAACTTGTATAAAGTTTTTTCGAAGAAAATAAAAGATAAGTGTTCTATGTACCTATGTGTTAAAAAAATGAACGAGATAAGACAAGTGTTAATTATTTCCAGACGCAAATTTTGATAATTTTATCTACCTCGTTCATTAAATTTTCATAAGAATATTTTTTTGTTAGAAAATGTATTACAAACTTACAGTGAGATTGAATGGAGTAGAGGTAATGATTTGTTAAGTTTATTTTTTGCAATCGAATTTGATACATATAGACAACTTTGATTTATCTTTATTTCGAAATTTTTATTTTATAAACATACTTTACAAACGAAGGGAAAACGCTCTCCCCCGCTGGCGGGGGGCGGGGGTGGACTCTCCAACCAACTAAAAAAATAAAAAATGTTTTTCAAAAAAAAAGTTCATAAGTGTATTCGACAATTATTAATTATTTCATTGTTAATTATTCATTATCCTTGGAATGTAAATTCTAACAATACATTCACGGAAATCACCCAACTCAAAAAATGCCCATCCTCACCCAACTGCGTATGCACTCAAGCAACTCGTAAAAGAAAAAGAATGAAACCTTTATCTTTTACAAATTCCGTAACTGCTGCTTATGTGAAGTTGAAAAATCAAATGTCAATTTACCCTAACGCTACTATTGTAAGCGAAAATGGAACATACATACATTACGAATTCAAAACTAAAGTTGGGAAGTTTGTTGATGATGTAGAATTTTTATTTGATGAAAAAACAAAACAAATACATTTTCGATCTGCTTCTAGAAAAGGATGGTCAGATATGGGAACGAATAAAAGAAGAATGAAAAAAGTTAGAAAGAATTGGGAGAATGCTAACGTTACTAAAAATCCTAAATTTTAATTTATAAAAAATAATGGACTTAAGTCCATTCATATTATGAAAGAAAAAACAAGATGCGAATGGTGTCTCAGCGAAGAACTCTACATCAAGTACCACGATGAAGAATGGGGAGTTCCTGTTCATGATGATCAAAAATTATTTGAAATGCTGATGCTCGAAGGTGCGCAAGCAGGATTGAGTTGGATAACCGTTTTGAGAAAAAGAGAAGGTTACCGAAAAGCTTTCGATAATTTTGATGCGAAAAAAATGGCTCGTTATACCGATAAGAAATTAGAACGACTTCGTGAAAATCCTAACATCATTCGGAACAAATTAAAAATCAAATCTGCTAGAACGAATGCTCAACTTTTTTTGGAAATACAAAAAGAGTTTGGAAGTTTTGATAAATACATTTGGCAATTTGTTGGAGGAAAACCTAAAATCAATAATTTCAAAAAGATGAGCGAGGTTCCTGCTAACACGCCTGAAAGTGATGCGATGAGTAAGGATTTAAAAAAGCGAGGATTTAAATTTGTAGGTTCTACGATTTGTTATGCATTTATGCAAGCTTGCGGAATGGTGGATGATCATGTGGCGGATTGTTTTCGTAGGAAAAAATAATTGACGAATCTTTTTGTTTTTTTACCGCAGAGTTTTTTTACTAAACATTCTTAACTCTGCGTTAAAAAAACTAACTCAAAATTTCTTTCATCAAATCTTTAAAATCTTCCGCATCTTCAAATTGATGATCTCGATAAGTCGTCGCACTAAATTTAAGGTTGACCACTTTATCATTTCTTAATAGAAGTTCGATATTGATATTTCCAAAAGCTTGTTGAGCTTTTTGACCTTTCGTTTTTAAATATAAAGATGGTTTTAAATAATGTCGTTGGATGGTTTCTACAAAATCATTTTTAGGATAAGTTCGAGTATCAGACATATAACTTCGGTAAGGCAACTCACTTACTTTCTCTTTTAAAAAATCAAAAAAATAAGTAATCTCATCCAACCGATATTGCGTTCTCGAAAAATGAATAACGAAACCTTTGCTCGAAGGCGTATTTAAAAAATCAATAGACTTATCTACATTATTAGGTGAGGTAAGGAAAGTGATATATTCATTTTGTAACCAATCAGTTAAGCGACGACTAGCCAAAGTATTTTTCCAAAGTTCATAATTACTAACTTCTTCAGGCGACCGTTTTATAAGTTCATGAATAGTAGGATTGATAGAGGAACTCTCTTCCGCTGATTGAAATATATTTTTTATTTTTTTCCAGAATGTCATTTTGATAGGTTAAAAATTATCTAAGAAAAATGGTTATTCGTCATCACTATCTGCACTCTCAGGTAGGTCATAAACATTTGGATTCGATTCTGCTTTTTCGATACTTTGTGATTTTACATTATCCAAAACATCCATTGTGTTATTCCACATTTCTTTAAATAAAGGAGTCACCACCCCTACACCTTCAAGTGCTTTTGCAGGAATGATTTCGACATATTGATAAGTGATAGATTCACGTTTAGTTTTCTCTTCTATCATCTTCGCTTCATTTCCGAATTGCGCTAAGAAACTATAAAACACAATCATCACTGCACTTAACAATGCTCCTCCAAATAGTTGATTAATCATATTGACATTTCCAGCTTTTAGAATTCCTTCCAATCCACGAGCAATCATTCTTATCAAAAACATAGCGAGTACAAAAGATAAAAGTAAACCTGCAATGTAGTAAAGTGAAGAGTCATCATTAAAGGTAGTCTGCAAGAATTTTGTCATTCCTTCGGAAAACTTTATCGCTACCATCACTCCAAAAAAATAGGAGAAAATAGTAAAGACAGTTGAGATAATTCCCCTCGAAAATCCCATAGCAAAACCTGCTACTCCAAAAATTATAAACATTATATCTAAAACCATAGTGTAAGTTTTTTAATCATAAGTACCTCAAAATTAAGCAATTATGAATTAACGTGCATATTTT
Source organism: Saprospiraceae bacterium (assembly GCA_023301005.1). GTDB lineage: Bacteria > Bacteroidota > Bacteroidia > Chitinophagales > Saprospiraceae > CAJQQY01. The sequence goes on from JALZVK010000406.1 coordinate 5,740, forward strand.
TTAGACGAACGGAATAGGTTTAGGATACTAATATCATTATTAGATTAGTTCAAAATATCAATCAAGTTGTAACTCTATTCCCTGTTTTAAATATCAATTTCCCTAACAATACAATTATTACACTATCAAATCCAAACAGCCACGCACTCGGAATTATCTCATAATAAAATCCTACTAACAAAATCTCTCCAACAATAATTGAAATTATCGCAACAATAGGATGCACCCCATCTCACCTCAAAATTGCTAAGGTAACTGGAAATAAAACGGCTAATCCTCGAAATGCCATTTTGCCCATATCATCAATTGCGTCGAATGGTTGTGCAGCAATTGCGAGTCCAACTAATGCAAAAACAATTACAAAGATTCGCCCAATTTTGACTTGTTCTTGCAAGCCCATTTTTTTCTTAAATGGTAAAACAAAATCCCTCGTCACTATCGTACCTAATGCCAACAACTGCGAATCCAAGGTGGACATAAATGCAGCTAATACTCCCGTCATTACTAATGCTGCAAACCAATCGGAAGTATGCTTCTCCAACATCACAGGTAAAATTTCATCTGATGTTTTTTTATCTAGATCTGGAAAGGAGAAATGTTCTAACACTCCAATTATAACTGGAGGTATCGAAATAAATAATGGAATCAATCCATAGAGCAATGCTGATTTTTTTAATTTATCAAGATCCTTAGCGATGTAAAATCGCATAAATATTTGCGGAAACATCGGGATACAAAATAACCACATGACTAAAAGACTAAACCATTTCTTCGGCGGAAAAACATTGTTAGAACCTTCTCTCGAAAACAAGTCAGGTTGTATTTCATACACCTATTCATGCACTGCGGCGAGTCCGCCTAAATTACTGCTCGTTCACGACAATTACTGCCAATATCATCAATGCGATAGTTAATAATCCTTGCTTCAAATCGGTCTTAGCTACACTCGCCATTCCACCTATCCAAACATAGACGATTGTAAACAAGGTTAAAAATGCAGCTCCCATAAAATAAGAAACTTGTCCTCTCGTAATGACATTTAAAATATAACCTGCTCCGATTATTTACAATGCCATATATGGAAATGTAAATAATAACATTACTCCTGCATATACATATCGGAGTGCGGTGCTACCCGTTTGGTCATAGATTAATTCTGCTGTAGTGATATAACCGTTGGCTTTTCCTAGTGACCATATTTTAGTTCCTAAAATATAAAATGACAAACATGCAAATCCTGTCCCAAATGCCATCGTTACAAAATGAGCATAACCTACTCGGTAACCTGCTCCTGCAAATCCTAAGAAATAAAATGCACTAAAATTGGTGGCGAGTATCGTAAAGAATAATGCTAATGTTCCTAAATTTCGATTGGCTAAAAAGTAGCCTTCAGGTGTAGTTGCATCTTGCTTAGCTCCTCTAAGACTTCCTAAAAATACAATGGCAATATAACCGATAAGTATGGCGTAAATCATTTTGTTGAGTTAGTTTTGATATTAACTTAGGTTTGATAGGAACACGGATGCCACGGATTTTAGCGGATTGAAAACGGATTTTTTCTTTTGACTTGTTTGATTTTTTTATAAAAAAACTAATAAGTATTGAGTGAGAAAATCTGTGCTAATCTGCTAAAATTCGTGGCATCCGTGTTCCTATCATTGCTTCCAATATTTTTTAGAAAAAATATAAAACACTCCGATAAATAAAAGATGTACAAAAGCAAACCATGCTAATCATTTAGGAAAACCTAACCAGGAGGTTCTTTTTTCCCAATCCATAAAAAAATAGTCTTGTGTGAGAAAAAATAGAAATGCAAAAATTATAAACCAGAGTATTCCTTTTTTATTTTTCATGTTTTCGTTTTTGATTGATAGAACACGGATGCCGCGGATTGAGCGGATTTCAGCGGATTTGACGATCTGACTTGTATGGATTTTTTTCCCTCTAACTTAATTCAAACAAGCTCGCTCGTCAAATCCAAACAAGTGCGCTCGTCAAATCCGCTAAGATCCGCTCAATCCGCGACATCCGTGTTCTATCCAAGTTCTAATAAATTTACCACATCCCCGACTCGAATCACTCCACCTTGAATCACCTTAGTTGTAATACCACCATGACCACGCATCGCATTATAACCACCTGCACCCAAGTTCGTTTCCATTTGCGAGCAAGGATGACAGTAGCCAGTCATTTCCAAAATCACTTCACCTATCTGAAATTGCGTATCCTTAAATGCCAAAAGATTGACTCCCGAAATTACAATATTCCTTCTAGTAAGCAACGGGTCAATTTTTGGTTTCCCCAAAATAGAAGCGACAACTTCCAAGTGTTCAGATTGAATAAGAGTGACTTGGCGTTTTCTATTTTTCCCTTTATAGTGATCGCCTGCCAAACCATTTTCAATAGAAACCTCTATGGAATCTAAAGAAGTAGGTGGCGTTTTTCGTTCCTTTCGAAAACTAATAAATTCAACTTTTCCGACTTGAGGAATCGAACGAAGTAATTCTTTCATATTTGACATAGCAGAAATTTTATAAACAAACATAAGTAGTTAGACAAAAGAAACCATATTTTATAAGAATATCTTTTTCCGATTTTTTCCTCTAAATAATAATTCCATACCGCAAGGTATGCAATGATTTTTTAAAGAAAACTATCAAAAAAATCTTATTCTTATAACTATATGTTTTCTTTTTTCTAACTACATAACCCAATTTTAAAACATGGCACATTTTTCCCGACAGTTTAATTTTTAATTTTATAAAAATCCAAAAAACCTTAGATCGATGAAAAAAATATTTTTTCTTTTCCTTTTGACTTGCCCTACATTTCTTTTTGCTCAGTTAGAATTGGGAATGCGTTTTGGACTTAATATGGCGAAAGCTGATTTGCAAAATACCGATGGTGATTTAATCGAAGCTGCCAGACGTAATGGTATTAATGTTGGAGCTTTCGCAAATATTCAAGTAGGTAACATTATAGCTCTCCAACCTGAAATTACTTTTTCTCAAAAAGGATTTAAACCATCATTCACTAATATAGATAGTGCGTCAACGGTAAGTACTGATTATTTGGATATGCCTTTGATGATTGAGGCAGGATTTAAATTAAGTAACCGAGCAAGATTCTTTGTTAATGCTGGACCTAATGTTAGTTACCTTATAAATGCGGAAGAAGAATTTTATAATGCTACAAATGGTGAGACAACAACATCTCCTTTTGATATTGATAATGAAGAAATAGAACGATTGGATATTGGAGTAAATTTTGGAGGAGGATTTTCAGTAAGAGCTCGAAGATGGAAATATACACTTGATGTAAGATATAATATGGGACTCAAAGAAATTTTGACAGTTGAAAGTGCTTATGATTTTGCAGATAAAGCGAAACATCGAGTGACTAATATTTCTTTAGGTGTTTCTTATTTTGTTTTTGGAAATAAAGATAAAATACTTGATGCAGCTACCGAAGGAGGTAGTGGATATTATTAAAAATCATTCGATGCACTCATGGATTTATTTTTGAAATTTAACTTTTAAAAAATAAATCATATACATTAATAACATTATATATAAAAAATGCGTTACTTTATACATATTTCTAGTCTTAACTATAATACGATTTAATCCCAACTAGAAATTTAAAACAACATTTTTTTATATCCTAAATTAATAATTCATGAGCATTATGAAACTCATCCAAAAAGGAGTAAAGACTCGTTTTTCGGATAAGGGAAGAGCAAAAAATTCCCAACAGAAAAAACAAAATTCATCTGTCAAATCCAAAAAGAAAGAATTATACACAGATAATGAAGACTTAGGATTTTGTTAAAAAAAAAAGCGGAACATCTTAGATGTTTCGCTTTTTTTATTTGAAATTGTTTTTAAATATCTATGTCACATATACCTTATCATTTTTATCTGCTAATCTTCTTTTGGCACTAATATTTCATTTAGTAAATTAAGTAAACTACAATCTCAACCTTCCATAATTGTAGATACTCAAAGTATTTGCTCGTCTTATATTTCACTAAACTAATAAATGTCAACAATAAAAAAATATTGGAACTGGTTATCTGAACTTGGATTATCTGACAAGCATTCTAAAGAAAATGCATTGATTAAATTATATAATCAAATGTGTGTGTTGACTGTTATTGGTGGAGTTGAAGTTCTTATAATTGCAATAGCAAGTGAAGTTCATATTGCTTATATATATATATCGATACTGGTTCTCATTAATCATTCATTGGTAATTGTATTTAACGCATATGGAAAATATTATACTGCGAGATTTCTTATTTCGATTTTCACACCAATATGGGTTACTTTTTCTTATGTTTATCTAGGCGGATTTTTTAGTCAAAGTTTAATTATAGGAATAACACTTGCCATAACTTACGTGGCATTTAGAAGAAGACATAAAATATTTAAAGGATTAGTTGTATTTATTTTGGGTATATATTTCTCAGGAATGGTATATGTTAGTTTATATGGATCATATCTGCCTAATTTTAATTTTCATTATGATGAATATGTAGTTTTTATTGGTTCTATAGGATGGTTATTTGTTGTGTTTACTTCATTTATAAAAGAAAGAGAAGGACTTATTGCTGACCTCAAAAATAAAAATAAACAGTTACAACATACATCTGAAGAGTTAGAAAGATTTACCTATATCGCTTCGCATGATTTAAAATCTCCTTTGCGTACCATTACAAGTTTTATAGGATTAATAGAAAGAGATATAGAGAAAGGAAATATTGATAAGCTTGGAGAAAAACTTCACTTTGTTAAATCAGGAGCCGAGCAAATGAATTTTTTAGTTCAAGATATATTAGAACTCTCGCAACTCAAAGAATTACAAAAAGCAAAACGTCAATATGTAGATTTAAATCTGATTTTAGAAAAAGCTAAAACTAATTTGACAGAAGAAGTTTCTGAGAATAATGCTTTTGTTGTAGCAAGCGACTTACCTCATTTTTATTGTAACGAGGTAGAGTTTTTATTACTCTTTCAAAATTTCATTCAAAATGGAATAAAATATAATGAGAGTAGCAGACCAGTTATTACTATTGACTGTTTCCAAACCGATAAGGAATTAAATATTTCTTTTCGAGATAATGGAATTGGTATTGAAGAAAAATATTACGAACATATTTTCCAGTTTTTTAAAAGGTTACACACCTCAATCGAATATCAAGGAACTGGACTAGGACTCGGATTATGTAAAAAGATAATCACTAATTATGACGGAACTGTCGATGTAGATTCTGTTATTGGAGATGGAACAATTTTTACCATTTGCTTACCTATTATTTCTGAAGTTGAAATAGCTAGTTTTGAAGAAGAATATGAAGAGGCTCTAACTACTTAAGTAGTTAGACCAAAGAAATCGTGTTTTATAAGAATATCTTTTTCTGCTATTTTTCTTTAAAAAATAATACCATACCGCAGGGTGTGCAATAATTTTTTAAAGAAAACTATCAAAAAAATCTTATCCATAGTAAATACACGATTTCTTTTGGTTAACCACTTAGCTTTGCGCCAAGCTCTTTTTATATTTTGCGATAAAAATAAATGGGATAAATTTCTCCTTTCTTAAATTTCTCCTTTCCTCTTGGTATTCTTAAAAACGCATCTGCTTCTACTAGATTTGCCAAATCACCTGAACCATTTCCATCTATCGGCATTGCTAAAATTTGACCATTATCATTATAAGAAATTTTGACTTGTAGGTAATAAACTAAGTCAGGTTTGAAGGTCGTATCTCTTTGTAAAATTGCAGTAACAATATTTCCCTCTGCTATTTGCAAACAACTTCTCAACCATGGAACAAAGTAAATTTGTGTACACATAAAAGAGGAAACAGGATTTCCTGGAAGTGCAAAAATGGTTGCTCCATTTGGAGATTTTCCAAACCAAAAAGGTTTACCAGGTCGTTGCTTCACTTTATGGAAAAGCTTTATTACACCTAATGTTTTAAAGGCTTCTGGAAGGAAATCGAATTTTCCTTTAGAGACGCCACCACTCATAATGACCACTTCATATTTTTCCAATATCAATTTTAGCTCCGCTAAAATTTCATTCATATTATCATTTAAATGTGCGGTATCTGCTTGGATTCCATGATGCGCAAGAGTCGCCTTTAAGCTCTGTACATTTGATTTTCGAATTTGGTAAGGAAGAGGTGATTGGTCAACATCTACCAATTCATCACCTGTCGAAATGATAATGACTTTGGGTAATTGAGTGACGTTAAGGAATGCTTTTCCTACAGTCGCAGCGACTCCAATTTCAGCAGGTGAAATTATTTTATTTGCATCAACGACTTTTGAAAATTGCAAACGGTCTTCTCCTTTTTTATGAACATTGTGTCCATATTTTAATTGTTCCAATTGAATAGTGGCGACATCATTTTGAATATTCAAATCTTCATATCGAATTACCGTATTTGTATTGTTAGGTAAAATCGAACCTGTCATCACTTCAAGACAATTATCAATATTTTGCAAAGTCATTTGTGCTGCACCAGCAGCAGCGACACCTTCGATTTTGAAATCACGATTACCTGATTGAAAACTTTCTACTTGAATCGCAATGCCATCCATCGTGACTCGATGATAAGGAGGGAAATCTCTATCTGCAAAAAGTTCTTCTCGAAGTACTCTGCCTATTGCATTTTCGAGAGGTACTTCTTCAGTACCAAAATCTTTGATAGTTTGATTGATTATATTTTTAGCTTCTTCTACTGTTATCATTGTTAATCTGTATTCTATGTGCCTATGTGTTAAAAAATAAGTTCGAGGATAAATAATCCCTTTGACATTTTATTTTCCCCAAAATTATAAAATTCATTTTGGGAAATGATATTTTTACAGATATGTTTGACTATAAAAAAATACGTGCTGAATTTCCAATTTTTTCACATCATCCTGATTTGATTTATTTTGATAATGCAGCGACGACTCATAAACCGAAATCAGTCATTGATGCTATCTCTAATTTTTATCAAAAAGAAAATGCAAATATTCATCGTGGCATTTATCCACTTGCTGCCCAGACTACGATGAAGTATGAAGAGGTGCGCAGTAAAGTTGCGAAATTTATTCAAGCTAATTCTTCTAATGAAATTATTTATACAAGTGGAACTACAGCAAGTATTAATTTAGTCGCTCAATCTTATTTACAACCTCGATTACAGGAAGGTGATGAAGTTATCATTTCAGCGATGGAGCATCATGCGAATTTGATTCCGTGGCAAATGATTTGCAAAAATGCTGGAGCTAATCTTCGAGTGATTCCTATAAATAAAAAAGGAGAATTAGATTTAGTAAAATTTAAAACAATGCTTTCCCGTAAAGTAAAAATGGTTGCCATCGTTCATATTTCCAATTCACTTGGAACTATTAATCCTATAGAAGAAATCATTGAATTGTCGCATCAAAAAGATATTCCCGTTTTAGTAGATGGAGCGCAGAGTGTCGCACATTATTCAATTGATGTACAAGCGTTAGATGTAGACTTTTTTACCTTCTCAGGGCATAAACTTTTTGGACCAACAGGTGTTGGGATTTTATATGGAAAAAAAATATATTTAGAGCAAATGCAGCCTTATCAATTTGGAGGTGATATGATTAAAAATGTTACCTTTGAAGAAACGATTTTTGCAGAGGTGCCGCAGCGATTTGAAGCAGGAACAACTAATATTGCAGGAGTGATTGGCTTGGGTGCTTCGATTGATTTTGTGAGTAGTTTGGATAGAGTAGGAGTAGCGGAATATATAAAAGGTCTTACCGATTATGCAATGAATAAGTTGTTGAAAATCAATGACTTAGAGGTTGTCGGAACTGCAAAAAATAAATCTTCGATTATCTCTTTTACTTTAAATAATATTCATCCGCATGATGTTGCGACTTTTTTAGGAACGGATAATATCGCAATTCGAGCAGGGAATCATTGTACGCAACCTGTAATGGATTTTTATAAAATAACAGGGACGACTAGAGCGTCATTTTCTATTTATAATCATACTGCTGAGATAGATGTTTTGGTAGAAAAGATAAAAGAGATTCGGGAGTTTTTTTTGAGTGTTTAAGTGTATGTGTGTATAGGTGTATATGTTGTCGAATACCTTGATTGTGAAAGATGATTTATTAATTTTGTAAAGATGAACGAGCGAATAAAAAAATTATATAAGACTGTTATTTTAAAACATAATAGTCAGCCTTTTTATTTTGAAAAAAAAGAACATGCAACGCATGTCATCAAAGCATACAATCAAATTTGTGGAGATAGATTCGAGTTGTTTTTTGAAATGGAAAATGGAGTGATTGAGGATATTTATTTTCATGGTTTTGGTTGTGCTATTTCTAAAGCTTCAACTTCTGTTTTAGTAAAAAAATTAAAAGGAAAAAATATTAATGAAGCATTGGAGTTATGTAACGCATTTGAAAGTATAACAGAAATAAAAGAACCTGATGAAAATGTGGAAATGAAAATTGATGATGAGTTGGAAGCATTTTCAGCAGCGAAGGATTTTCCTGGAAGATTGAAATGTGCGACTTTGAGTTGGGATGAGATGAAGGGGTTTTTGAGAACGGTTGACGGTAGACGGTGAACGGTAGACGGATGCAATAGTGAGAACTATGCTTTTTTTTTGCCCGTCTACCGTCCACCGTTTCCCGAAAAAAATAAAATAAAGACTTATGAATATAAATATTCTTGCATTCGGAATTGCTAAAGATATTATCAACGGTTCGACGCTTAATATTGAAATTAAGGATGGTCTTACTGTTGGTCAATTGAAATCTCAATTGGTGGAGCAATTTCCAGATTTTGAAAAATTACGACAACTTAATATTGGAGTTAATCAGGAATATCAGGAAGATGATTTTGTGTTGAGTGAGAAGGATGAGATTGTGATTATTCCTCCTGTGAGTGGCGGTTGACGGGACTTGGATGGGAACACAGATGACACGGATTTTAGCAGATTTAAGAAGGATTTTTTATAAAAAAATCAAAAAAGTTTAGCGAAAAAAATCCTTCTTAAATCCGCTAAAATCCGTGTCATCTGTGTTCCTATCATACCCTCTGTATTATTTAAAATAAAAAAATCCCACACAACATGATAGATATTCAAATCAAAGACACTCCACTTATCACTCAAGAATGCATTGACTATATTGCCTCATCTAGTACAGGAGGAAGTACAGTTTTTATAGGAACAGTTCGGAATCAGACGAAAGGAAAAGCTGTCGTGAGATTGGAGTTTGAATCCTACATACCAATGGCAATTTCTGAAATGCGAAAGATTGCTGAACAAGCTCAAACGAAATGGTCTTGTGAAAAAATATCTATTCATCATCGAGTAGGTGTGTTAGATATAGGAGAGGTTGCGGTGGTGATTGCAGTTGCGACTCCTCATCGGAAGGCTGCATTTGAAGCTTGTGAATATTGTATTGATACATTGAAGGAAACGGTGCCGATATGGAAGAAGGAGATTTTTGAGGATGGTGAAGTTTGGGTGGCGGCGCATCCTTGATTTTTTTTACCGCAGAGTTGAGGAAGAGTTTGCGCAGAGTTACGCAGAGTTTTTTCGATAACTCTGTGTAACTCCGTGCTAATTTATTTTTAACTCTTATGAAAAAAAATATTTCTTATTGTAGCGTCACATCACCTTTATACACTTCCACAAATCCATCCACAAATTCAATTTCCGCATAATAAACTAAGACACTTGGATTTATTTTTTTCCCTTTAAAAAATCCATCCCAACCATGTTGGGCTAAGTTCGGTTGGAAATTTTCATCAGAGAAAACAACTTCTCCCCATCGAGTGAATATTTGAAATTTGTTGACTTGCTTCACACTTGTCTCATCTGCGAAAATGTAGAAGATGTCATTATTGCCATCATCGTTTGGAGTGAATGTATTTGGAATAAATACATCTCTTGGTTTTTCAACAATGACCCACATGCCTTCTACTGTTTTACAACCGTTCGCATTGATGACCGTAATTTCATAGAAGGTACTGTATGTTGGATTGGCAATTGGGAAAGGACAATCTGTGCATGATAAAGAATCTGCCAATGTCCATGCTATGTCCAAATCCGCAATTGGAAAATTGATTTGAGGTTGTAATTCATATTCTTCACCTAGACGTATCGTTACACTTGGAGGCAACTCGACTAGCAATTCAATTGCTGGCGCAATATTTATTTCTTCGACAAATGTACAACCTGTTGCATCTTCTATAGTTAATGAATAAGTTCCTGCATCCAAACCTGTATAGGCAGAAACATTAGTAAGTGGTTGGAAATTAAGCGAATATAAATACGGCGGCGTTCCTCCGTCAATATCTTCAATAAAGATACTTCCTGCATCACCAAAACATAGTGGAGCATTGACAATAATCTCAGCACTTGAAATTACATCTGAACTTTCATTGACGGTGATGCTTTGAATTGCAGTACAGCCGTTGTCTGTATTTGTAATTTCCAAACTATAAATCCCTGGAAGGGAGACTGTTGTGTTGACTGTATTTGTAGTACCTGAAATATTACCATTACTAGTTGTCCATTGGTAAGTGAAATTTCCAGAGGAAGAACCACTTCCATCTAATGCGATAGAAGAAGTGTTACAATCAAAATCATTTGCAGGTGCGATACTTACCACAGGCGGAGTTACATTTTCTGAAACGGTTACCATTTCGATAGCTTCGCAACCATTTGTAATATTTGTAATCGTAAGTGTATAAATTCCAGTTGCATCAACTGTTGGATTCAAAGTAGTTTCGTTGATAATTGTCCCTGGACCAATCCATAAATATTCAAAATCAGATCCTGTTGATCCTGTAGCATTTAATGGAATAGAAGTTATCGTACAAGTCAGGACATCAGCATTCGTAATTGTAATGTTAGGAGGATTTATATTTTCATCAATAATAACTGATGTGGTTGCGGAGCAACCATTTTGAGTATCGGTTACTGTTAAAAATAATTCTCCTGCTTCGTCGATTTGAGGATTAGGATCATTTGAAATGACGATATTATTTTTAGTCCATTCGTAAGTTACATTTCCGATTGGAGTAGAATTACTTCCATCAACTACTAGACTCGTTTGGTCGCATGACAAATTCAAATTAGTCAATGCATCAATCGAAGGTTGAGGTTGTGTTACATTTTCCTCTACTAAAATATCTTGCTCGGCAGAGCAACCATTTGTTGCATTAGTCACTACCAATTGATATAAACCACTATCAGCTACGGTAAGAATATCATTGGTGCTTATCGAATTTCCCGAAGGGTCAAACCACTCAAAAGAGAGCGCGCTACCATTCGAACCGATGGAACTATTTCCATTTAATTCTACATCTAAATTGTTGCAAGTTAAAATTCCATCTAGCAAAGGAAGTGGAGTGGGAACTTCAAAATCTTCCATCACTTCTGTAGTGATTTCAGATGAACAACCGTTGGAAGAATTTGAAACAATCAGATTATAAGTTCCCGCAACACTCGTTTCATAACTGAAATTATTACTTACTGTAACTCCATTTGAATCTTGCCATTCGTATATAATACTGCTACCTGTAGTTGAGTTAGTTGCATCAATTATATAGGTGTTTTGATTACAATTCAGCGTATCTGCTAAATTGGTTGCGGCAGTTGGAGGAGTGTTATCTGCATCTACTTGAATAGAGGTAGAAGCAACACAGTTATTTGAAATATCAATTACATCTAGTATGTAAGTTCCTGATTGTGAGATATTTAAATTAGGATCGTTACCTATTGGTTGACCGATGCTATTATACCATTGATAGTTTAATGTTCCAACTCCAGAAGATTGAGAACCGATTAATAAGATGGAAGATTGATTACAAGTTATTTGATCAGGTGGTAAAATAATAGCTGTAGGTTGACTAGCTGTTTGAACGATTTGAGCAGATGAAGTTGAGGAACATCCATTAGTTGTATTGGTTACCACTAAGGTAAATGTCCCAGATTCAGTTGTATTTAAAATAGGTGCAAAACTTGCGGTTGTTCCATTAGGAGAAATCCATTGATAAGAGAAATTAGCACCTAAGTCGGAGTTCGTTCCATTTAAAAATCCCATATTGTTATTACAACTTAATGTATCATTCATACCTGCATCAGCAAATGGAGCGTCCAAATTATCCTCTACTAAAAAAGTAGTGGTAGAAGAACAACCATTACTCATATCAGTTACTATCAATTCATAATTTCCAATAGATGTAACAGCAATGTTATTATCATTTGAAATAAAAACATTATTGGGGTCAGACCATGAATAAGTCAAAACTCCAATTCCAGTAGAACTTGTTCCATCCAAAGTAACTGACATATCAGAACAAGTTAACATTCCGCTTGCGCTGATATTAGGTGTTGGTAAATTAGCATCTTGATCGACTGCAACAAATGAAGTATCTGCACATCCATTATTTGCATCTGTAACGATGAGGAAAAAAGTGTCAGCAGTATTTATAAATTGATTAGGATTATTTCCTAACAATACTCCTACGGAATTGGTCCATTGATAATTGATAGACATTCCTGAGGTAGAATTGTTGCCATCTAATTGGATAGAATCTGTTCCACAAGTCAAAGTTGCATTGAGTCCTGCATCAGAAATTACATTAGTAATATTTTCATCAATTGTAATCGACTCAGTAGATCGGAAGAGC
>JALZVK010000407.1 GCA_023301005.1 Saprospiraceae bacterium
GGGATTTGCAGGATAGAATTGTTATGATTGATATTAGGAATAGGATGTATTTCATGATTAGGTATCTATTTTATTTTTTCTAAAAAAAACTGAGCGTAATATATTTATAAAAAATAAAAACTGAGCGCAAGCGAAGAATAAAAAAACAGTTTCAGTAAAACTATCTATAAAACCAAATCTAATAGAGCGACCTGTAGTAATTGAACTATGTAAATAATACTGATTTTTGTAGAAAAATAAAAGAAGAATGATTAATAGAATAATAGTCAAGTAGAAATGCAATCTACTCAAATTCTTATTTAAAGGTTGAATCAAATTTTTATAAAACAAAAAATAAAGACCACTATAAACTAAAAGTAGGCATCCAAATAAAATAGGAAAATAAAACAATGCAATTACATAATAAGTATCATGTAATTGTATATCTATCGTAGAGTTTTTAAAATTGACATAAAAAAAAAGACCTACTACAAAGAATATAAAAGACGAACTAAAAAACCACCGATGAGTGGGATGAGATTCCATCTTTTTATTAGAATTAAAATCATCAAGTATCATTTCTTTATTTTTTGTCTTCGACAATTTAGGTTATAAATTTTAAAAATAAAAAAAGCCGTAAAACTATAACAATAGTTTTACGGCTTCTTCATATTTAAAATAAAATCAAATTATTGCTTCACAAACTGTGTCGCCCAAATTTGATCATTAGTCATAAATGTAATCACATAAACACCTGATTGCCAGTTGTTTACATTTAAGCTTTCATTTAAGTTAGGCGATCTTAATTCAGCAACTTGCTGACCTAACATATTTGTAACTCTAATGTTATCCAATTGGATTTCAGAATTGATCTGTAATACATCACTAACTGGGTTAGGTTGTAATTTTATTTTTTGAGCTAACTCAGGAGTTACTGTTGCGATGATTCCTTCGAAATCAGGAAGGTAACGAGGGAATAATTGATAACCTTCTGTATAAGGATCAGAAGCATCAAATTGTCCACCAATACCAGTTACATTAAATACGCCTGTAGGTCCTGTCCAATTGGCTACATCAGCAACATCACTATCTATTCTCATAGTAAAAGTATCTACTCCACCATTTGTAATGTCAACATTAAAACTTCCACCTGTTCCATCCCATTGAGTAGGATCAGCTAAAAACATATTAACCATTCTTACTAATTGAGATTCTGTATCTTCTCCAAGTAAAGTAACATCAGTAGGAGTTACTAATGCATTTCCTGTAGAATTTAAAGCAATAGTTACAGGTTCAAATTCAGTTAAACCATTGAACTGAATTACTTCACCTTCAAGTGTGATTTCATCACCTTCCACTACTGCATAATTATCTACATCATCAAAATTGAAAATATTGATTCCTTCTCCGTCACTACCAATTACAGTAAATGACAATCCACCTCCACCTCTTAAATCTACTCCGTAAACTACTCCAGTAATTGTAGCAGTTGTACCCAATACATCACTTACACCATTTCCATCATTATCAATTACAAGTGCTCCAATAGTCATATTAGGAAATGAAATTGGACACTCAACTGTAATCGCTACTGATGCTTGTGAACAAGCATTTGCATCACATATTTCATACGTGATTGCATCAGCTCCACAGAATCCCGCAGTAGGTGTGTATGTAATATCAGTAGTACCATTGACAGTAGCCATACCATTAGCAGGTGCAGTTATAATCATAATAGAAGTAACACCATTAGGTGTTGCATCATTGGCAAGGATGTCAATATTAGATGCTACATCTATAGGTAATGTTACGACATCATTTACTGCACTAATATCATTAGCACCTACTGGACTGAAAGTACAGTTAGGGAAAGGATTAGAGAATCCTGCATTGGTCATTATATTATTATCTTGTAATGCATCAACTCCACTATATACCCAGTTACTTGCATTGAATGTACCACCATTAGGCGTAGCACCATTGCTACGGTAAGCCCAACCATCAGTGTATTCCCAAGCTTCTCCACTACCATCAACATTGATATCGCCGAATACATCTACAAGTACTCCATTTTCAAAAAGCTCTACAGCATCATCACCATTAATACCAGTAGCAGATGTACCACCACTAGCAACTAAGTAAGAAGCATCAACTCCAAAGAAATTTAAAAAGTTAGTTACATTAGAACTATCAGTTACCAATATACAAGTACCTGCACTTATCGCATCAGCAGGGAAAGTAAACTCTACACCATCACTACCACCTCCATTATTAGCAGCTCCAATTCCATAAACACTTAAATCAGGAATATCTTGAAGAGCATATAATTCTACACCTTTTGCACCTGCAGTATTACCTCCACTTCCATTACCACCTTGTGGGTCAACTACTCCTGTAATCATTAATGCAGGAGTTCCTCCACCTAATGTTTCGATGTCAGCAGTATATCTAGGCAACATTTGGTAACCATCAGTAAATGGATCTGAATTATCAAATTGTCCACCAATACCTGTGATGTTAAATAATCCAACAGGAGCAGCAGCAGAAGATAAATCTACATCACCATCTATACGTACTACCCAAGTATTAGTACCATCAGTTACATCTACATTGAATGACGAACCACCACCTGTCCATTGAGAAGGTACAGCAAGTGATACTCCTTCTAATCGTACTAGTTGAGATTCAGTACTTTCATCTAGTGTAGTAGTTACAGTAGCAGGCATTAGAGTATTGTTGGAAGAACTTACAACTATTCCATCAGGAACAATTTGAGCTAATCCATTAAAGCTTCCAATTACACCACTAACAATAACTTCATCACCTTCGGTAACTACATAATTAGATACGTCGTTAAAATTGAAAACATTAATACCATCTCCAGCTGCATCAATGATAGTAAATGATAAACCTGCGTTACCATCTATATCTACACCATATACGGTACCTACTAATGTACAAGCAACATCAACAGAATCAGCTTGTCCATTACCGTCGCTATCACCTGTAACTAATCCAATAGGATAAGAAGGTCCAACTACAGTAATAGTTCCTATCATACCTAATCCTACATGAGGATCACATTGGTAATTATAAAAACCAGTCGTATTAAATGTATGTTGAAATGTCCAACCAGGCCCTACAGCATTTCCAAAAGATTCAGGATTGTCAGGGTAAGTGGCTTGAGTTCCGTTCACATTATGTGAACCTCCAGTATTAACCCATTCTACAGTTTCACCTAGAGTGACAACTAAGTTGGTCGGGTTATAAGCAGTATTTCCCACAGTTAATACAGTATGATCTTGAGACCATACGAGGGAAGTCATAGTTAAAAGAATTAAAAGAGTAAACAGTTTTTTCATAAGGAATAACGTTTTAATTTGATAAAAAAAATAAGGTATTGGAATATCCGCTAAATTACTTTTTTTATAAGTATTCAAGTAATTAGTATGGATATTTTATTGTTGCATCAATAGCAGAGTGTTTAGTTTGTTGGGAAAAGCTTTATTTGTTTGTAAGTATTCTGTTGGGATTATTGGAGTTGTAATCATTCTTATTGATTTTTAAGTACTTGGACAAAAGTAATCAGGTATTTTGACCGAGGCTATTTTTTTGTTTAATCGAGGTATAAAAAACGGAGCTACCCCAACGGGTAGTGA
>JALZVK010000408.1 GCA_023301005.1 Saprospiraceae bacterium
CTGCAATTGCAGATAATAAGGCAAATGTATTGTTAAGTTTGAATGCATTGATTATTGCAGCCTTAGTACCGATTGTAATTGCTAATGTGGAGATTGTATTTGACAAGATGTTGATTATTCCTTTGATAGTTTTATCTATTACAAATTTTGTAACAATATACTTAGCAGCAGAAGTTTTAAAGCCTTCCAATTTTGATAAGATGAGAACTAAGAATAATCCTAGTCCTTTCTTTTTTGGGAATTTTTATCAAATGGAAGCAAACGAATATAATGAATTTATCAAAGGTTCACTAGATTCTACTAAAGATTTAAAAGCATATCTGACTCAAGATTTATATTATATCGGACGACGATTAGGACAGAAGATGTCTTATGTACGGAAAGCTTATAATATTTTTATTATAGGAATATTCTGTACTTTGATTGCGACTGGAGTTGTTCTTTTTATTTTTTAAAATAGAGAATATTGTTTAATGGTTTCGCTTCGCTTATTATTTTATTGTTTAATGATTTTAAAAAACAATATAATTACAAGCATAGCGAAACCATTTTTTTTTCATTACGGAAACTTAGAAAACTTATCAAAATCAGGTTTTCTTTTTTCTAAAAAAGCATTCCTACCTTCTTCCGCTTCGTCAGTCATATAACCCAATCGAGTCGCTTCCCCTGCAAAAATTTGTTGCCCAACCAATCCATCATCAATCATATTAAATGCAAATTTCAACATCTTAATTGCCATTGGACTTTTGGCAAGAATCTCTTGCGCCCATTGGTAAGCAGTATCTTCCAATTCCTCATGAGGAACTGCCGCATTGACCATTCCCATGTCAGCAGCTTCTTGAGCTGAATAATTTCTACCTAAAAAGAAAATTTCACGTGCTCGTTTTTGACCGACTTGTCGAGCTAAATATGCCGAACCATAACCAGCATCATAACTAGCAACATCTGCATCAGTTTGTTTGAATATGGCATGTTCCTTACTAGCAAGTGTCAAATCACAAACCACATGTAAACTATGACCACCACCAACTGCCCAACCTGGGACAACTGCAATAACAGGCTTGTTCATAAAACGAATCAACCGTTGAACTTCCAAAATATTTAATCTATTTACACCATCTTCACCCCTGTAACCTGATTTGTCTCTCACTCTTTGATCGCCACCTGAACAGAAAGAGTAGACGCCATCTTTAGGAGAAGGACCTTCTGCTGAAAGTAAAATTACTCCTATAGAACGATCTTCACGAGCATCATAAAATGAGTCAAGTAACTCAGAGACAGTTTTAGGGCGGAATGCATTTCTAACTTCAGGTCGGTTAAATGCGATACGAGCTACGCCATTTCTTTTTTGATAAGTGATGTCCACATATTCTTTAGCGGTCACCCATTTTGTATTATCCATATTGGTTTATTTTTTTTTAAAATTTTTGTATACTATTTGCAATGTGCTGCAAGATTACAAAATATCTGTAATTAATTTTAAATCGGAATCTTAATATTTATCAATAGGTAACAAGTCTAATTTAGGATTGTTAAATTTTTAAGCTATATTTAACTTTGATAAATCAATAGACTATTTGAATAATGCATATATTTGATTTATCAAAAGACCCTGTCACTAAAGTATTTAATTTTATTCTAAAATTAAGCTGTTTTCCAAATTCTCGTTTTTATTTAATTAGTATACAAATCAATTAAAATCCTTTGTTTATAATAGTTTTTATACACGAAGTGGATTATTTGTTTTATATGGAACATTAATTGATTGTTACAATTATGTCTATACTTTAGTATAGATTTTTTTTAAAAAAAAATTAAATCAATTTCACTATTGGAAAAGAGAAAGCAAATTCTAGTTGTCGAAGATCATAACAGTATCAGAATGGTACAAGGAATGTTTTTGGGAAATTACTATAATGTAGTTACCAAAAAAGATGGATTAGATGGTATGATATGGATGAGTCAAGGTAACCTACCTGACCTTATTGTATTGGACTTGATGATGCCTCGGTTGAATGGAATTGAGTTTTTAATCAATATGAAAAGTAGTGGAATATTTTCATCAATACCTGTTATAATTGTTTCGGGTGATGAAGACCAAGCAATTATTAATCAATGTTATGATTATGGAATTGCTGACTATCTAGTGAAACCATTTAGTCCAAAAAAATTACAAGAGAAAATAGAAAGCGTATTGTCTTTAAGTAATATAAATCAACAAAGGCAACCTATTAATTAAGAATCAAAGAAATGACAGCACCAATTACTTTTTCTGAAACTAAACCAATTTTATTACTTGGATTTGAAAATTCATTTGATAGAAGGGTAGAACAATTAGAATCTCAATTTGCTCAAACTGATTATATTGGTTTTATAAAATACCAAGATTTTAGAAGTTGGGTTAAGCAAAATATCAATGTTTATGACAAAGAAAATTTGCCAGAAGTAATTATTTGCGATTATGATTTTTTATTGAAAAATAATTTTAAAGTACTTAGAGACGTAGTTGATAATCCTACACTTCGTGTAATTCCATTTATATGTATAAATCAAGGCAATCAAATTTTTAATAAAAAAGATGGATTGCGTAGAGGTATTGATGATTGTTATCAAGGTGTTGTTAATTGGAATCATTTACGTAAGAGAGTTATTTTTTTGAATACTTATAAACCTTTTATCGTCTCAGGAAGTACTAGCAAAGAGGAATTTCAAAAATTTAAAATGCCAATTGGAAAACGATTATTTGATATTATTTTTTCCTTAGGAGTGTTGACGGTTTTGAGTCCGATATTATTATTGGTAGCCATTTTAATAAAGTTAGAATCGAAAGGTCCACTCATTTATAAATCAAAAAGAGCAGGGACTGGTTATCAGATTTTTAATTTTTTGAAATTTAGATCAATGGCAGATGGTGCCGATAAAAAAATTCAAGAACTTTCACATTTGAATAAATATGATGGCAAAGAATCTGACGGACCTTCATTTGTAAAATTAAAAAATGACCCAAGGGTCACTCGTATAGGTAAAGTCATTCGAAAATTAAGTATCGATGAATTACCACAAATGTTAAATGTATTGCGAGGTGATATGTCTGTGGTTGGTAATCGACCGTTGCCACTTTACGAAGCAGAACAATTGACTAATGACCAATGGGGAACTCGATTTATTGCACCTGCTGGTATCACAGGTTGGTGGCAAATAAACAAACAAGCTGCAAAAGAACTTCCTGAATCGGAGAGAATGAAATTGGATATTGAATATGCAGAGAATTTCTCGATTTGGTTTGATTTAAAAATTATATTGAAAACTATTCCTGCTATGATTCAAAAGGATGAATCTTAGAAAAAAAATAAATAGAGAACGCTTCGCTAATGATTTGAGATTTTTGTCCCGTTTATAAAATGGGATGACGATTGAGTGTGCTTTCTATTAGACTTGTTACCCTTTAAAAATGCTTGTATGAAATTTAGATTTTTTTGATAGTTTTCTTTAAAAATCATTGAATAGTCCTTCTATTTAATTATTTCTAGCAATTTCTTCTTTGAGGTAGTACATAGCGTAAAACATTTCTCTTCCGATTTGTCGTACTCTTTCATCATATTTTTCACTTTCCAATTCCGTATCATCAAATTTTTTTGGGTCATCGTAGGTTAACGAAAAACGTTTATCTGCACCATGTATGATAGGACAACCTTCATCGGCACTTGAACAGACCATAATAGCTGCAAAAGAATTGTTAGGGTTTTCTTTATGATCATATTTTTTTGAAAACATTTTCAAAGGCACATGTTCATAATTAAAAGTAGAAAAGTAGATTGGATTATCATCAACATAAGAAGTTACAATTTCAAAACCTGCTCTACGTAATGCCGCTACGGAACGAGGATTAAAAGCAGTTGACTCTGTTCCACCTGAATATGTTTTTAGGTTTTTTATATCAAAACATGCTGCGGCAGCAGCTAACCAAAGTTGACCGATGTGACTACGCCGAGAATTATGCGTACAAATAACATTAAAGTTGATAGGAAGATGCTGCATTTGTTTATCAAAAATGTATTCAGCTAATTCGTGAAGTTGATGTTTTCTCACTTCAGGAATTAATTCAAATTCATTATCGAAAGTATAACAGTATTGAGCTAAAGGATAAAATAATTTGTTTTCGGTCATTACTATGGATTGATTGTTTTTCAAGTCGCAAAAGTAATAAATGGATTTTAGTTTTCCTTTTTTAGGAAAATTTATTTCGATAAATTAATCTAGTCGATAGGAATTACTTATTCCTCTAAAAAAAAGAAAAGTACATCAGGATTTATGAGTATCTTTTGGTAAATTTCGCTCGTATATAAATAAATTAGTGAAATCAACTTTATAGTTGTAAATTTATTAATAGACGAAGCCAAATAGACTTATTACCCTTTAAAACTTATTTTTTTCTAATAAATAAAATAAATCACAACATGAGTTTAATGCGTTTTTTTGTAGAAGAATTTGTAGAAATCATAGAATGGAAGGAACAGGATAAAAACACAATGCTTTGGAAATTTCCTGATAGAGATAGTAATATAAAATATGGAGCTAGTTTAACTGTCAGAGAATCGCAAACTGCTTTATTTTTGAATGAAGGAGAATTTGCTGATGAATTTGAGCCAGGTAGATATGAATTGTTGACTGAGAATATGCCTTTACTAACCAGTTTGAAAAATTGGGATAAAGGATTTAAATCACCTTTCCTTTGTGATGCTTACTTTTTTAGTACAAAAACTTTTACTGATTTAAAATGGGGAACAGTCAATCCAATCATACTTCGTGACCCAGAATTTAAACAAGTAAGAGTAAAAGCGCACGGAACTTATTTTATTAAAATAAAAGATCCAAAAGTATTTTTTACAAATTATTCAGGAACGAAAGGTCAAGTAAAGATAGGAGAGATAGAAGCGAGTTTAAGAGATATTATTTCTCCAAAATTTGCGGAAGCTTTGGCAGAAGCAGAAGTTTCAGTTTTGGATATGGTAAAAAGTTATTCTGAATTAGGGGAAAAGGTTGCTCCAATTTTGCAAGCTGATTTAGACCAATTTGGAATTGAGTTAGTTAAGTTTCAAGTGTCAAGCGTTTCACTTCCAAAAGAAGTGGAAGAGTTTTACGACAAAATGACTAACATGAATATGGTCGATGATATGAATCGTTTCCAACAATTTCAAACTGCTCAAGCAATGGAGAAAGCTGCTGAAAATCCATCAGGAGGTGGTAGCGAGGGTATTGGAATGGGAATGGGTTTTGGTATGGCAAATATGATGATGAACCAAAATCAGAATAACAATCAAAATACAAATTCTTCTAACGCTGACAATTCTTCTAACAAAGCTCAAACTCGTGAAGAAATAATGGACACATTGAAGCAACTTGGAGAATTAAAAACTGCAGGTGTTTTATCTGATGAAGAATTTGAAACAAAGAAAAAAGAATTATTAGCTAGATTATAATTAGAGTTTTTCGGTTGACGGATGACGGCTAACGGTTAACGGTCGTTCATAAAATTTTATTCTGAATAAACTCTAATTCCTTAGCAAGTTTACTAAACTTAACAAGTTTAGTAAACTTGTACTTAAAAATTGACTCACCAAAAGAATGATCGAACAAGAAGATCCAAAACATATAGAATCGTCGGTACAGTTACCTTGCCCATCATGTGGGAGTAGGTTGCATTACTCTGCTGATTCCCAAAAAATCACTTGCGACTACTGCGGTTATCTAGAAGATGTCAATACGGCCAATGATAAAGTTATTGAGAAATCATTGCATGATGCTGTTGCTAAGGTGGCTGACTTCATACCTGAAGAAAAAGGAAAGCGAGTATATGATTGCGATAACTGTGGCGCTAACTTTATGGTAGATAGTGATCATGTAAAAATCAATTGTGGATTTTGTGGATCAACGAAAGTAAATGTTCAAGCATTCGATCATCAATATATCGAACCTTCAGGTATCATTCCATTTTATATCAGTAGGGCAGAGGCAAATAAGATTTTTAAAAAATGGGTATCGAAAGGATGGTTCCATCCTTCCAAGTTAAGTAGGTTAGATGAGGTCGAACAATTGCATGGTGTGTATCTTCCATTTTGGACTTATGATGCGAATGTCTCTGCTTCTTGGAGTGGAGAAGCTGGACATTACTATTACGAAAATGTAAGAATGCAAGTGAATGGAAGAATGCAAAATCAACGAGTACAAAAAACACGTTGGTCGCGTCGAAGTGGGAAATTGAATCATTTTTTTGATGATGTATTGGTGGTAGCTGCTGATGGATTAAAGCAGCAAGATGTACAGCGTATTTTGCCATATCGGTTGAGTGAGGTAGTTAATTTTGATCCTCGCTTGATGGTTGGTTGGGAAGCTGAAATTTATAATATAGAAGTGGATAATGGATATCAGATAGGAGATGGCATAATGAATAGCAGACTTCGAAATATGTGTTCCGCTCAATTAGGAGGCGATACTCAACGGAATCTTCATGTAAGTAGTAATAAGTCCAATCAAACATTTAAGCATATCATTCTCCCTGTTTGGTTATGCTCTTATTATTATAACAGTAAGCTATATCACTTTACCATAAATGGTCAAACAGGTAGAGTATATGGTAAAAAACCAAAGTCTTGGTGGAAAATTGGATTTGCTGTTTTGTTAGTAATATTATTCATTTTAGCAATTGTATTTTTAGCGGAGAGTGATATATTTCAGTTTAAGAAATTCCCCAGAAAGTTCTAAATACTCTGTAACATAATAGACTTGTTACCCTTTAAAAATCACTTATTTGAAAACATCTTTTTTCGCTATTTTTCCTAAAAAAATAATTCAATAGGAGGACTACTCAATGATTTTTTTAAAAAAAACTATCAAAAAAATCTGAATTTCAGATAGGCAATTTTAAAGGGTAACAAGTCTAATTTATTGCTCATAATGATAGATACTTTTTGTTGTAAAGTATTTACTTCGTAATTATTTTTATAAAAAAAACATATCCTTTTAACCTTCCTTCAATAGAATCTGTAAATTCGTATTGTTAGAAATTTATAAACAAATATAGTTCTTGCCAAAGAACTAAAAATACTATTTATATGGTTCAAGTATTCGTAACAGGAGGGACTTTTGATAAAGAATATAATTTCATTACTGGAGAGTTATATTTTAAAGATACACATCTCAAAGAGATGTTTGAGCGAGGAAGATGCTCACTTGATATTGATGTAAAAACATTGATGATGCTCGATAGTCTAGAAATGACAGATGATGATAGAGATATTATCATACACAACTGTAAAAAATCTCCTCATAATAATATCATCATTACCCACGGTACGGATACAATGGTAAATACTGCTGAGCAAATTGCAAATGCTAATATAAAAGACAAAACGATTGTTCTAACAGGAGCTATGGTGCCTTATGCTTTTGGTACATCATCTGATGGTTTTTTTAATTTAGGAAGCGCATTAGCTTTTGCACAGGCATTGCCAGCAGGAGTTTTTGTTGTTATGAATGGAAGATATTTTGATTGGCAAAATGTGAGAAAGAATCGGCAGACAGGAAATTTTGAAGAGATATAAAAAAAAAATCCCGAATACTCATTTATGAGTATTCGGGATTTCTAATTTCTAAATAAAAGAATAGTATTTATTTCTTCAAAGAATCATAATAATTTAGAAGTTTTTCTAAATCCTTCATGTCTTTTACATTTATGTTATTTTTAGCAATATATCGAGTGATAGGATCTTTTTTATCTTCTAGAAATTTGATGACGCTAGATTTTTTTGTTTTTAATTTATATGCTAGACTATCGTCTTTCATTACATAAAAAAAAGTATTTATTTTATCGTTTTTACCTTTTCGATATGCTTTAAGGATTTTAGTTTTTCCATCAGACATTAGTTCAAAATATCCAAATACTTTTACATTATCTTCGATGTATTCAGCAGGAATAAAGATTTGATCTCCACCTTTATTTTTGAAGATAATTTTATGTACTTTTTGAGGATAAACTGATTTCTCCTGACCTAAATGAAATATTTGCATTTCATCATCAGCAAATCTATATCTTACAGAAGTAGCCAGAGGTTCGTTATCATAATCATAAACAATTCCTTCTACAAAATTATCATTTAGATACAAAGTACCCTTTTTGTCAAGAGGTAAACTTTGAGTAGCTATAAAATATAATTTTGAAGAACTTTCAATAGGTTTGATTGTGTCTTCTTTCTCATTATTATTTTCTTTGACTAAATCAGAAGATAATTGTCCCTGAGTAGTTATAGAAAATAAACTAATAGTAAGAATAAGTAAGAATAATTTTGTGAGTTTCATGTTATTAATATTTGTTTGTGGGTAAATATTCATTATTTATAAACCATTGATAATTAATAGATTTATATATACTGTTTATACTGAAAAATTACATTTTGAGGTTACAAAAAAATATAGAATGTGAATAGCAATTTTTAAAAATATTCTTTTTAATGACTGTTAGTAATATTTTATAGGCGGGGTTCAATGATTATTATATTTATTCTTCTTAAGAGCAAAGAAAGAACATATAATAATATTTTGTTTTCATTTAATTACTCATTTGTGACATTCAAAAATAACAAAAAATGACTAATATTTCAATTAAAGTATATTTTTTATTATTTGCTTAACATTGTTTGGCTATACAGCTAATAGTCAAATAATAGATATTTCAAGTGTTTACTGATAATGTTATCCCTGAAATTGAAATTATTATCCATAAAGACTCATTAGCTTGGTTCTTAGATAATAACAATTTTGAGAGTAATTATTACTTACGTGTGACGTTTATTTTTGATAATGGTAACATTTCAGATATATTATAATATGTAGGATTTTGACTGCGTGGTAACACGTCAAGATTTGCGGATAAAAAATCTTATAAAATTTCATTTAATACTTATGCTCCTGGACGAAAATATACTTCCCCAACAAGCTCTAAAGGGTTAGAAAAAATGAATATTAATGGAGAGCATAGTGAACCTTCTATCACTCGTTCCAAATCTTTCTGATAATAGTCTAACGTTGAATATTTCTGAGCATTTATTTCAAAAGAGTAACATCACCCTTTTTTACAATTGATGCTCCATTAAGAAATGATGCTTCAATTACCCAAACATAAACTCCTTCGGATTTTATGTTTCCTTTAAATAATCCATCCCAACCGATAGCAATATCATCTGATTCAAAAAGGAATGCACCCCAACGATCAAATATTTTTAAATTAAAATCAACCACATCCAAACCATAAGCAAAGAAGATGTCATTATTCCCATCGCCATTCGGAGAGAAGGCGTTGGGTACATATAAGTCAGCCAGACAACCACTCGAAAAAGTAATAGTATCACTAGCCAAGCAACCAAATTCATTCATAACTTCAACACTATAATTTCCATAGTCTTCAATTAAGAAAAAAGGCAAAGTCGATCCATCTTGCCAAGTTATATTTTCATTATCACCTGCATGTATAGAAAATGGCGTTTGCAAACAAACTAAACTATCATTTCCCAAATTAACAAAAGGAGAAGGAAGAATTTCTATAGTTAAAGAAGAATCTATTTGACATCCAAAGTCATCCGTAAAAGTAATGTTATAAAGCCCATCATCATTTATCGTCGCATTTGATTGAGTATATATTTGTTCATTGGAAATAGAACCATTAGGTAATTCCCATTCATAATTCCCTTGATGATTTACATTAGCGATTAGCGAAATTGGAGTTCCCTCACAACCTCCTCCAATAGATTGTAAATCAAAATCAAGCAATGGAGTAGGAGAGATGCTGATTGCAGTTCCATCACCTTCGGCAGTTGTAAGAGGATTGTTAGAATCTATGATACTTTCCCATGCGGGAGTAAATCCAGCAATGCGAGCTTGATTAATTACATTAACTAAATTAGAAGGATTTCCAGTTGCAATAGTTTTTATCGTAAACTCCGAAATCCCAACAGGGATTTCCATATCAGTAATACTGACTACGGTAAAGTTGTTCGCCAAATTTGTAACATCGACGTTGCCTCCAAAAGTATTACTGGGCAATTCCACCACTTCTAAGTCAATAGGAATCGGATCAGAAAACGTAATACCGGAATAACCAATTTCGGAATTATTGATAATGCTAAATGTAAAAGTAACCGTATCACCTGCACATGCTTGAGCAGGTTCCGCCACTTTATCAAACTGAATTGGATTCAAACAACCACAAGCATCTATTCCATTAGTAATATCCAAACCTTCGCCTGCAAGTATGGCTGCGCCATTTGTTTTATCTATTTTATAAATGTCTTTTAAATAGAAAGCGGTGAGTTCACCACTACCATCAAAGTAGAGTGCACCATTAGAATTTGTGGAAAAATTCAAAGTAGCACCGAAGGTCGTTACTGCTCCAGTTGTAAGATCTATGGTCGCTAATTTTCGAGTCGAATTATCTATAGAATAACAAATTCCAGAAGTTGGGTCAACTGCAATATCTCCAAAAGATGGTTCTCCAGAACTACCATCAGCGTAAAATTTTGGATTAGCATTTATGATAGCAGGAGGCGAAACTGTAATATCCAATTCCACAATCCACGCGCCCGAACCTCCTGAAATAACTAACGTACCATCCTGAGTACAAGTACCCGCCCAATAGCTATTGCCCTGCAAACCAGTAGGGAAACCCAAGTCGATATAATCTCCATTTTTATCCACTCGGACGATGTGAGTCAGACTTTCATTTAAACCATATATGAAGTTATCTTTTGGATTATAAGAAATTCCATTGATAGAGAAATCTAATTTTTTAATTAAGGTATAATTGAAGTCAGGAGTGAAACGAAACAAGTTGTCATTTCCTGAATCATGGTGAGTAAAGTAAGCATCAGAGCTACATTCAAATGGAACATTTTGAGCAATAATAGAAATGATTATTGCAATAGAAAGTATAAAACAAAGAAGTATTTTTTTAAACCAAATCTTGATCATCCCACTCTTTTCGTAATTTTTTAAATTCTTTTAATTCTAGTTCATCATCAGGTACAGTAATATCATCATCTTCTATTGGTTGGTATCCATGTTGACGTTCGAGTTTTCTAACTTCTTTTTCCATTTGTTTTTCTTCCCAATCTTCATTTCCAAAAAATGACATTCCAAAAACAGAGAAGTAATGCGAAGCAAGTCCCATTCCCCAACCTAAAGAAGGAAATAGAAACCACCAAACATCATCATGTTCACTATATGTCATATAATTAATAGTAAAGAAAAACAATACTCCTACACAGTAAGAACCTAAGTGTGCATAAAAATCTTTTTTGGCTTTTACCTTCTTTTTTGCTTTACGATATATTTCTTCTTCTGTCATTTTTTATAGCTTTAAATTATTAGACTTTTCTTCTATGCAAACATTTTTCTTCCTAATGTTCCAGTCATTGCACCCAATCCTCCAAGCAATCCTCCGATAAGAGCAGTTGCTCCGATCATACCTGCGCCACCTATTCCTCCAAATATAACACCCATTCTTTCAGAGAGAATTCCTTCATTAAGCGCATCCAATCTATAAGCAGCAAATCCCCATAATAACAATACTCCTACAAATCCATATAGAAAACTACTTCCTGCGTTTTTGCTAAATATTGCACCTACAATTGCTGAAGCGATTACAATGCTCCACCAAGGCAAAAACTGATGCACAACTCCTCCCAAAAGGAAAACTGTAATAAGTCCTAATAGTATGTTTTTCATTTTTTAGATTATTTATATTGAATGATTTTTCCATCATCTTCTTGCACATATAATTTAGCTCCACGATTAATAGCAGGCGAACCATCTACATCTTCCAGTTTGACTCCATCAGGATACATCTTTTTATAATCGCTAGTCAAGAAAGGTTCAATAACTCTATCACCTCTATAACAGTTATCATAAAACCTAGAATTCTGCTCTATAGAAATACCTCCTAATTTAACATCTAATTTTCTGAAAACATCATCCATCATCATTCTTTTTATACCATCTTTCTTCCCATAGCGTAGATTGTCTCTTATTTCTTTTCCATTAATTACAAAATCCAAAGTTTGAATACCATTTCTAGGGAGTCTACAATTGATCTCAAAACCAGCAGTTATAAGATGTTGCCCAAATGGTCCTTCTACTACAAAAGTTATATAATTAAGCGCAACATCTACAGTAGATGTATTAGTAAATTTCACTCTGTATTTTATATGTTTTACTTTTCTTGAAGGTCTATTTTTTTTAGGTATAACGACTACGTGAGGATCTTCAATTTTAATTTCAATTCCATCTTGAGGCTCCGCTTCTTGATAAACCTCTTTTACTTGAATTCCATTTTTCTTTAATTCTCTTCCCATTTTTAAAATATCGCCATAGGTTTTTTTATCAGTAGTATATCCAAAATAATCTCGTTGTCTTAAGATGGTATAGTTAATGAGAAATGCATCTTCAGTAGAAATTAAAGGGTCTCTGACAAATTCTTTAAAATCACTCTCATAATAATCAACATAAAACGATTTGTCTAAAATTGATTTTTCACATGAGAAAAATAAAGTCGTCAGAAATAAAAGCAGTAAAAGATTTTTCATTGTTGTAGGTGATATTTTATTCATATTTGAAATTTAATCATTTGCATTCGCAAAGTATTATTTTTTAAACTTAGTTTAAAAAAATCGAGCAACTTAATTTACTTTTGCAAAATGCAAATTGAAAAAAATAAATCCTTAAAAAAATATAATACTTTCGGAATCGACGCACTCGCTGAATCATTTATAGCTATACAATCAGTTGAAGCTCTACAAGATGTTTTAAAAATAAATAAAAAAACACCTTTTATATTAGGTGGAGGAAGTAATATGTTATTGACCAATAACATCAAAGGACTAGTAGTTCACAATTCTATTTTAGGAAAAAAAGTAGAACGAGAATTCCAACATTGTGTTTACGTGTCGGCAGGAGGTGGAGAGAATTGGCATCAATTTGTATTATGGACGATTAAAAATAAATTGGGAGGCATCGAAAATTTATCTTTGATTCCAGGTAGAGTAGGAGCTTCGCCTATTCAAAATATCGGAGCTTATGGAGTGGAGTTAAAAGATGTTTTTCATAAATTAGAAGCTGTTGAATTAGCAACTGGAAAGCTACATGTTTTTAGAAAGAAAGATTGCGAGTTCGGCTACCGTGAAAGTATTTTTAAACAAAAACTAAAAGGTAAATTTTGTATCACTAAAGTCTATTTTAAGTTATTAAAAAATCCAAAAATCAATATCAGTTACGGAGCTATCCAACAAACACTCGCCAATAAAAAAATAAAAAATCCTACCATCAAAGATATTTCAAATGCAGTAATCGAAATCCGTTCTTCCAAATTGCCTGACCCTGCCGAACTAGGCAACTCAGGTAGCTTTTTTAAAAATCCAGAAATCTCAAATGCTCATTTTAAAAAATTGCAAAAGCAATTTCCTCATATTGTTTTTTATAAATTAGAAAATGGAAAAATCAAAGTTCCCGCTGGTTGGCTAATCGAACAATGTGGTTGGAAAGGAAAACGAGTTGGCAATACAGGTGCTCATGCTAAGCAAGCTCTTGTCTTGGTTAATTATGGAAATGCAACGGGGAAGGAAATTCAAAATTTATCAAAAAAAATTATGAACTCGGTGGAGAAGAAATTTGGGATTAGGTTGAAGGCGGAGGTGAATGTTATATGAGGGAAGAGTTTGAAGAAGGGAAAAAGGGAAGACGGATTTGAGAAGTATGTCCCGTTTAAAAACGGGATGACGAATTGGCTTTTTTTACGATTTGACTGAACAAGGAAGCATTCGAACATTCGAACATTCGAATTAAGAAGTTTGACGAGCGACTTTTTGTAATCTTACTTCGTAAGTATATTGTTTTTAAATTTAAATAATTAAATAAACTTACGAAGTAAGTAATGAAATCGCTCGTCAAAACTTCAAACTTCTCAAATCCGTCTTCCCTTTTTCCCTTATTCAAATCACATCTTAGTTAAATTTTATTTTGTAATTGTATTGTTATTAAGTTAGGATTTCCTCATAAAGAATATAAGGAGATTGTAGCAAATAGACGATTGATTCAACTTTATTCTATTAGATCTAATAGCTTACCATTGCTTTGCTTCTTCTTCATTATCTTTTAAAATAAATTCGAAGTATCCATTTATTTTCACTTTTTCAACTCTGTCAGTATGTTTATTTTTATGATCAGCTACACAGAAATAATTTCCTTTTAGTATTCCATTATGTACTAATTTGAAATCTTCTAATTCAAGACTTTGCTCTTTTATATTTAAATCTTCCCACCAAGAACCACCAGAATTAGTCAACTTTGAAGTGTATTCATCACCAATTAATTTGATGGTCAAATAATAGCCTCCATGAGATCCTGCGAGTAAATTTATCGTAATCGTGTCTTTATAAAAATAAACTCTTTTGTCTTTTCCAATTTCGAAATCCATAAAATATTCATTCTCTTTTCCGTCAATGATTTCGTACAATTTAATAGTATCTCTTGATTCAATATTCTCTTTTGCTTGGACAAATTTCACCTTATCTGTTTTCGTATTTTTTGTTTTAAAAAATAGGAAACATGGAATTGCTATGATTAGGAAAAGTATTGGTATGTAAAAGGTTGTTTTCATATTGTTGCTTTATCTTTTTCTATATGATGGAATGGAGATCTATGAGAAAACTAAAATGATATAATGTAAGAGTATTGTTTATTATTTCTATATATGTAGAGCGTATCACTATTTGCTGACTTTATTAAAGAATCTCCTTTAGCAATAAATGTATCTAAATCAGGTGGAGAGTATTTCTTATGTCTAGAATCTAAAATGAATAACTTTTCTTCATTAAGAAAAATTAATGAATTTGCTCTCGAAATCACTTTTGACTTCACTATCCCAGAATATTCTTTTTTATATTCTATTGGTTTATAGAAAAAAAAAAGGTCAATGTAAAAATAAACAGCTATGCAGCTAAGAGATATTGCTGTAATATTAAATAATATTTTCAATGAATAGCTTTTGAAATATTTTTCTTTCATTAATATTTGAAATATTTTTTTTTTAGATTCAGAATTTCTCTTCTACATAAAACTTCCCTCCTGAACAATCATCCCCGCAATAGCAGCAGTAATAAAACAAGCAATCGTTCCACCAATCAGCGCCTTAATACCAAACTCCGCAACTGTAGTTTTTTGCCCAGGCGCAATCGCACCAATACCTCCAATCTGAATTCCGATAGAAGCAAAATTTGCAAAACCACAAAGCGCATAAGTGGAAATGATTAAAGATTTCACTTCAAGGACTTTTGTAAATTTCCCTAATTCCGCATAAGCGAAAAATTCATTGATAGCAGTTTTTTGACCTAACAACTGACCAACCAAAAACACATCTTGACTCGGCACTCCAAGTAACCATGAAATAGGTGCAAACATACAACCCAACAAAAATTCAAGATTCAATCCTTCCATCGCAGAAGGTTGAATTTTATAACCATTACCTTTCAGCCATTCTGCAAATTGAATCACCCAACCATTCAGCGGAGTATAGTAACCAATCACATCACTCAATAAATAATTGACCAAAGCAATCAATGCAATAAAAACTAATAACATTGCTCCTACATTTATTGCCAACTTCAATCCATCAGTCGTTCCAATTGCAATCGCATCTAAAAGATTACTTCCCACTTTATCTTTTGGTATTTCAAAATTTTGATTAACAGCCTCATGATTATCTTCTGGATAAATAATTTTAGAAGCGACAATTGCAGCAGGTGCAGAAATGATAGAAGCCATCAAAAGATGTTGAGCAAATAAATTTTTAGCTTCATCCTTTGCTTCTTCAGCAGCCTTCTTCGCTTCTTCACTTATTTCAAAAAACTCAGGAGAAATCATTTTAGAAGAAATGACTTGAGCATCTTCTGTTTTTAAATTGGTCAACTCAGATAAGTGTTCAGCAAAAACTTGACTCGCTGCATTCATCGCAGCTTCTGATGCTGCCATCGCTTGCACACTCGCCTCAGGAATCACCGCAAACGAATCTCCTAAAAATCCTACGTAAGCTGCAAAAACTCCACCCGCAATAGTTGCCATTCCTCCCGTCATCAAACATAACATTTCCGACCGAGTCATTTTTTCTAAATATGGTTTGACGACTAAAGGTGCTTCCGTTTGTCCTATAAAAACATTTGCGGCAGCAGCCAAACTTTCAGAACCTGAAAGGTTCATTACTTTTTTCATTAACCAAGCAAATCCAAAAATGATTCTTTGTAAAATTCCGAGGTAATATAATACTGATGTAAAAGCTGCAAAGAAAACTATGGTAGGTAAAACTTGAAATGCGAAAACATAACCGAAGGATTGAGAAGGATCCATCAATCCACCAAAAAGAAAATTGGAACCAGCTTCGGTAAATTTTAATATTTGAACAAAGAAGCCTGCAATCTTATCAAATACAATTCGAAGAAAAGGTATTTTTAAAATGGCTAGTGCAAGGAATAATTGAATCATTAAACCTTTGGCTACTAATTTCCAATCAATCGCTTTTTTGTTAGCACTTACTAAATAACAAATACCTATCAATACCGCAATACCAAATGTACCACGTAAAATTCCAATTGCTAAATCCATGTTTTCCGTTTGTTTTTTTAATCTAAAACTTAAAAGTAAGCAAAGGTTTTGAATATGTGAAAACTAGAGAAACATGATTTACTTATTGACATATTTTCCGTTTATCTATAGATACCTCACTTTTGCCGAAACAATAATATACATTCAAAAAAATATTAAGTATTTGTAGAAAAAAATAATAAATGAAAAAGAAAGGAATCGCAGCTATTTTAGCACTTCTATTTGGAATGTTTGGAATCCATCGTTTTTATCTAGGACAAAGAGTTAAGGGAATCATTTACTTCGTACTATTTATACTCACCTTATCTTCTACTGTGGAAGGCTTTTATTTTTTACCACCAATAATATTACCTGCCTTAATTGCTTTTGCTGATGCGATCTTATTTGCAGTCATGCCCAAAGAAGATTTCAATCATAAATATAATTCAAGATACATGGTTGAACAAGCTACTCAAAATCGTCGCAGTCGTACACCTCATAAGAGAAGAGTTGTAGTTGAACCTAATAATTCTTTCAAAGAATCTGGAATGCGAAAGTATGATAGTTTTGATATAGAAGGAGCAATTACTGATTTTCGAAAAGCATTGAATTCTAAATTTAAAGATAGTCAAGTTCATTTTTTGATTGCCTGTTGTTATTCGATAAATGAAGAACCTGAGAAGTCGTTATTTCATTTGGATAAAGCTGTAGATTTTGGATTTGTAGATTTTGATAAAATACATAAAGTGGATGCCTTGGCATTTTTAAGAACTCATAAACGTTTTGAGGAATTTGTAAAAAATAGTTATCAGATTCCAAGGTACTTACCTGAAGAAGAGGATAACCTTTTAGATCAAATGGAAGATGCAAAAGCAACTGACTTGTTGGATCAAATTGCAGCTTTGGGTGCGCTTTATGAAAAAGGTGTTTTGACGCCTGATGAATTCCAAAAGCAAAAACAGCAGTTGTTAAGAGGTTAATAATATGATGGTTTTTATTTTGTAAGAGTATTGTTATATTCTTAAGATTGTCGGTGCTCTGCACCTTTTTTATATTTCTTTTAAATAAAATCTTAGCCCGACCTCCTGGTAATCAAAGAGATTATTGAATTATAAGATGAAAAAAATATTAAATACAAAAATAGAATCAAGTAGAGAGACTCCAAAATTAACATATCTTCATAAATTATCAGATGTGATAGAGAAAGATTTATCTATGGTCGATTATGGAAATGGTCTTTCTAAGGGAATTCATTTTATCATTAGGTCTTTTAGTCTAGTACGTAATGCTGAAGAATTTTTTCCACCCTCAAACGAATACAATAAGAGAAGAAAATATATTGTAAGGACTGAGAAACTTAGTTTTGATATGGTATTGGCTAGTAGTCAAAATGAAATAATTGAATATATATCTTTAAAGTTTTTAGACTTTATTCTAGATTTTGAAGAGTTGGGGGTTGAGGATTTTGCTATATCGAAATTTCATAATGATGTAAAAGAAATTTTTATTAAAGAGAAGTTTATCCCTGCTTTGTAACGTACAGCGGGGAGTAGATTGTTAAAAAAA
The DNA here is from genome assembly GCA_023301005.1 of Saprospiraceae bacterium. GTDB lineage: Bacteria > Bacteroidota > Bacteroidia > Chitinophagales > Saprospiraceae > CAJQQY01. The sequence goes on from JALZVK010000408.1 coordinate 18,244, forward strand.
TAAAATATAAAGGTACAGAGTACCGGCAATCTTAAATTAAGATTTAGAACAAATACATTCAATTTTGAATAGATAGCATTAATGAAAATGAAAGCAATTATAAGAAATGAATATGGAAAACCAGAAGTACTCCAATGGAGAGAAATCGAAAAACCAATCCCAAAAGAAAAAGAGTTACTTATTCGAGTCCACGCTACAACTGTTAATAGAACTGATTGCGGTATTTTAACAGGCAAACCTTTTTTGATTCGGTTTTTTACTGGACTATTAAAACCTTCTTCGCCAACACCTGGAACTGATTTCGCAGGGGAGATTGTAGCAATAGGAAAAGAGGTAAAAGACTTTAAGATAGGCGACAGAGTTTGGGGATTGAATGATGAAGGATTGACTTCTCATGCAGAATTTATGACGATTAAAGAAGACCAAGCAATAGCTTTAATTCCAGATGGTATTTCATATAGTGAAGCAGTTGCTTGTGCAGAAGGTGCGCATTATGCATATAATTT
>JALZVK010000409.1 GCA_023301005.1 Saprospiraceae bacterium
GGAATAGCGAAGTATTCATTATCCTCATCAGTTGTAGTACTTCCTGCGCTCGCATCTACACCTGAACCTGCAAAAGCTTGTACAGTTGTAAAAAGGATATTTCCTTTCATAGGTACAATCATACCTGCGGTACTCTTTTGAGTTTTTGGCAAATCAAATCCGAAAGGAGTTCCTTCACCATCTATTAGATAACTTTCATTGACACCATACTCTCGGCATACTGCTCGAGCTTGATGATAATCTATTACTCGTTTATCCTCAGTATTCAAATATGCTCTGATGATATGACCATAGGCTCTATTGCCTAAAATCTTTTTAGCGAAATCTCCCATGCCTTTTCCTCCACGGTCATTCAATACGATTTCACCACGTTCTTGTAATAAAGAAAATACTTCGATGAAGCGATTATTAAGTTGTATTCTGTCTTCTCTAATCATTTTAAATATTGTTTTTAAAACAAAAATAATGTTTCGATTGCAAGTTAAAACAATTATTTGCAAAAAACAAATCGTTTTAATTCAACTTTTTTGTTTTATACTTTAAAATTTAAGGAAAGCTAATAGTGGTAAGGGTTTGTGTAATTATTTTTTTTATAAAAAAGTTTAAACAACTTTTGGACAGATTTTACTAAATTTAAGGATACTATGAAAATGAGTCCATATGAAATATTAGATACTCCATTTGTACATTCCTTTGAAGATTTTTTAGAGGAAGATGAAAAAGTCATTTGGTCAGGGCAACCTAAAATACATGATATTTATTGGGATATATTTAAATTGGGTTTCCTTCTTTTTTTTCTAAACATAATTAGTGAACCTTCTTCTCATCAATCAACATTCTTTTGGGTTATTGCCATACTCGCTATACTTCATGCTTTGCTTATTTATTTAAAAAATAAAAAAAGGAAACAAACCTTTTACGTTATCACTCCTACCCGAATTCTTTTTCAATTTCCCAACAAAGAAATTAATCAATTGGAATTTGACAAAATTGATACTATTAGTTATTCAACGAAAAGGTTTAATAAGAAAATAGGTACTATTTCCATTATACTTAAAAACGCTAAATATTCTCCATTCGTAACTTATAGTATTGATAAATTTATAAAATACAAACATCCTACTTTTGAGTCAATTGAAAATGTACAAGACGTTGCCGAATTAATAATTAAAGCCATCCAAGAAAAATCGTAAGTATATTGTTATGAATCAACAAATCCTCGACACTCCATTCAAAGATTCCTTTTTTTATTTTTTAGAAAAAGGAGAAACGATAATTTGGCAAGGGCAACCGAGTTTGGTTACACCTTACTATGATGGTAATGATGTTAGACCTGCTGATGATTATGACAATCATATATTTTGGTCACTATTAATTATGGGTATGGTCTTTTTTATTTTTATTAAACAAATACCAATAATAGCATTTGTTTATTTTTTCGGTCTATTGTTCTTTGGTAAAATATTACCTTCTTGGGTACGTAATAAAAAGACATCTATCAGATATGCTATCACTCAAAAACAACTTCTTTTTCAATTCAAAAAAGTATGGTCTAATAATACCACATGCTATTCTATTCCTTTTTCAAAAATCAAAAATATTGTTGTAATTGCAACTTACGATGTCGAAAGAATTAAAAAATATTTTAGAGAAGCAGAACAACCTATACCTGACTTTTATAATAAAGAAGGATTAGATAAAATAGGAACGATATTCATTGGCACTCATCATCCTGAGTTAGTTCCATTTGAAACAAAAGACTTAAATACTAACAATAAGCGACATCAACCTACTATAGAATTATTAGATAATGTGGAAGAGGTTGCCGCTTTAATTAAAAGACAAATTCAAAATCTCAGATATTAATTGAAAATAAAAAATTGAAAATCAACAAATAAACAAACAATTTAGAATCAAGTCCATTCGACAATTTTCAATTTTTCATTTTCAATTTTCAATTACATTTTATCGTTTAAATCGACTCGCATTAAATCCCATAGATACTCCAAAACGATGACCTTCTTTATTAGGAATAAAAAATGCGTTGACAGGAATATTCAACCGACCTGATTTAAAAGTTTTTCCAGCAGCAAAAACAAAACCTGAAGCGAAAGTAATATCTCCACGACTATCCAATCTACTTTCTATTTCGAAAGGATTATCCATATCAGGATTCTCTAGAAACCACTCATCTCGAAGGTGCCAAGTATTCGCATCATCATAATATCCATCCGCTCGTTTTAATCCATAGAACACAGGACCAAAAGCAAATTCCCAACCTGTCCGATTGCTTCGCATTCCATTTAAAATAGAAATACTTGGAATAAATCTTCCTTGATCCAAACCTGTTATAATTGGTATAAATTCAAACAAAGCTTGAAAGTCTCCTTGATTCAAATACTTCACTTCGAACTGATATCCAAATTGAAACATCAAAGGGAATGCATCAAATCCGCCCATGTTATTTGGGTCAGAATAGATCTTACTTAACTCTCCAGTAAAAGCTGTAAATCCCATTCGAGGTCCACTCAAATTAAGTTGATCTACTTCTGGAAAATTCACAGCACTTTCGTAATCAAATTTTTTAGTCAATTTGCTTACTACATTTTCGTCGATGGTTTCGTCTAACATTTTTTTAACGGTGAGGGAAATCATCGTTTGAATTTGATTACGTAAATTCAAAAATTCCATCACTTGAGTTTTTTCAATACTCTGAGTTCCCACATCAATCAAGCGTAAAGTAACCACAATAGTTTCTCCCAAAATCTCTGCGCTACCTGTCAACATCTTATCTGTCTTGAGAATTTTCCCAGCTTCGATCATACATATCTTACCGTAGCATTTGTCGATATTAAATTCATTTTTTTCTATGACGTAATCGACGTCATATCGATCCATAACTTGGTAACGATCTAGTTTACTTAGTTCTGTTCGAGCAATATCTCCTAATTGACTAGGTTCTAAAGTCAAGCCTTTGGAGTCAATATTCAAAACTGCAATTACAGGTTGGTTCGATAAATTTTGAGCATTCGCAGTTGAATGAAATAAAAAGAAAGTAAAAGAAATAATAAAAAGTTGTAATAGATTTTTCATGCTTTCGTATTTTTTATAAAAAAATAAAATGGGTAGAAGAGTCGATTTGACGTTCTCCATTTTTTGTAACATGACAAATATCTATTGTTTGGGAATCGTATTAGAATTGAATTTTTATAAAAACATATTTAATTTTATTAAATATCAATACTTGTATTTTCACGTACCAACCTTTTTTTTACACATTGTCACATAGGACACATTGTCATTTATTTTTCGAAGAAAAATATTTTGATTTTTTAAATGATAAAATAAAACTATGTAT
>JALZVK010000410.1 GCA_023301005.1 Saprospiraceae bacterium
CTCTTACAAAATTTAAATTGACATTGATTCTTAAATTAAAAATCTTACAAAATTAAAATTGGTTTTTAAAAATCACATTTTAGTTTTTTCACAGACTGAACGGTCTTGTATATGCGCAGTTGCCCCGCATAGGGGCAATTGGCGTATATACTTTGTTCACTTCCGTTTTCTTTTTTACAAATCCCCCTGCCTAAATTAAAGCAAGGGGACTTTTTTTTAAAAATAAATATGGTCAACTCTATTTTTAATAGTATCAATTGAAATAGTTAAACGTGGAATTTTAAGGTTTTTGGAAGAATCATTAATACAGTTTGGAACTCTCATGCAATATGAATAGACTTTTCCTATATTAGTAGGAGAAGTCTTTGTCGGTGCTCCAAATAGAAAATCAACTTCTTTTTCAGTAATACCTACTACACATTCTACTTCTTTTAATTGAATTGATTTCTCAAAAATTTCTGGATAAGTAGAGGTGAATGGCTTTAAAGATTTAAAATAAAAAATTCCGTCGTTATCCTGTTTCCAATCCTTTTTGATAAGTTTAAAATAGTTTAGACAATCTTTATCATTAGATTTTGGATAATTTTTATCATAACAACTAAGAGTAAAAAATAAAGAAAAAATTATTATGTATTTCATAGCTTGACAATTTTAAAGGTGGACAAAAATTGGTTATCTCCTTTTATATTGACAAGATAAGTGCCTGTGAATAATTTGGTTTTGGGTATAATTGGAAAAGAATGATTTCCTTTACCTAATTTACCTAGTTTCTCAATATGGATATTTCTTCCGAGAATATCAAAAACTTCAACTGTAATGTCTATTGATGTTTTTAATCTTAATTCCACTTGAAAATTATCTAATATTGGGTTAGGATAAACTTTAATAAGTGAGATTTTATTTTCTAATTCTTCAATCCCTGTTGTACAAGTCTTTAAAATTTTAATTGGGGTAACATTTGAACAATTCCCTCCGTCAAACCTTACTTGACTGCTATTTAAAACATCTATTCCGCCATTGATATCCGCAGGGTGTAAGTCTCTATGAATTTGAAATCCACTATTAGAAGTGGTAGGTGGATTTTGGTCAAGCATCCAATACATTATTTTTTCTCTTGGTATTGAATGGTCGAGCCGATGGGCATGACCTAATTCATGAAGAATAACTGAAGGGAAATCTTGTGTATTCATTCCAGGATTACTTCCTAATGGGAAATTCCAAGTTATTGATTCTTTAATTGCTATATCTATATCCACAAACCAACTTACTCGTTCTCCTTCTCCATTTGTACAATCATCTTGTCTATTAATAATACCTGATGCTGAATTAAACGCAACAGCATCACCACTAAATTGTGAATCAGGAGCAAAATAAATTAGGTTAATTCCATCAGAAGAATTTTGGTCAGTACTATCCGAGGGAATAATATCTAGATTCCAAGTTACTCCCGTTTCACAATTCCATTCATCCAAAGCCCATTCTATAGAGTTATCAATATCTGCTGAATTTACTCCGTCCATATTTGTACTTCGATGAAAAGTATAACCTCCACTTCCATTATCATCTATCATTTCAAATCTGTGCGCTACATCATTACCATCCCTAAAATTACCAACTGCATAAGGAATATCAAGAGGTAAAGGACTTGTTGCAGGAGTTCCTCCAGATGTTTGTACTACAAAATTACCCGAACCAGCAGGGTCAGTTGTACTCCCTTCATTTGATGGAACATAAAGTTGGATTTTAGAATTAGACCAACCGCCAGTTAGAAAATCAGGTGATAGAGCCTTCATCATACTCATACCTCCATCATCTGCATTTTGAAACATTACCAAACCTTCTATACTACCAAAATTATTTCCTTCAATAGTTAAAACTGATTTTGTACCTGCTGTAATTACTTTAGGATAAAAATTTAGAATTACTGGTGTGTTTGCGGGACAAAGGGCTGAATTAATTTCGTCCTCAGCATTTACTGGAAAGTAGGTTTCATGCGGAATTGGCATTCCATCTCCAACAAAATGAGTACTACCAGTTAACATTGCAATCTCATCGAAATTAATATTAGCAGGAGTATTACAATCTTGAATGGTTAATTTTATATGAACAAGTTCAGTTTCTTCGTTTGGAAGTTCTACTAAATTATCAGTTCCTACACTAACAATATCAATTCCGAATGCAGTACCTCCAGACTCGTCCAAAAATAAAGCAGAATAACTTGAATTAAGAAAAGAGGCATTTTTAATGACCAATAAATTTCCATTATCCGTTACATTGCTTCCGAAAGTTGAAGTGTTGAAATTTATGAAAATTTCTGCAAATGAAAACATTGTACCTTCTTCACTAGCTTTAGCGGTAATGTCAAATTCCAAAAAATCACTTCCTCCTGAGTTGGTAACTTCTACATTTCTTAAGTTGTATTCGATTGAAATATCAGCCGTAGGATTTGAGAAAGTATTAATTGGGTCAGAAACAATTACTTCATCAAAATCTACACATTCATTTCTCTGCTCATCAAAATACTTCATATTACCATCCATCTTAAAATCGTCAAAAGATAGATTGGCTAATTGTGTCCAATCAGAAATAGAAATTTTTACATGACAAAATTCTTCAAATTCCAATGCCATTAGATAAAGGTTAGCATCTTTTCTACAATCACCAATTGCATCTATCTGAACGGTCGAATTATCAAAATCATAAGATTCTAATTGATAATTCGAATCTTGTATTATAGTACTTTTCGATACTTCAACTACATTGTTATTTACCACATTAGCTCCGAATACACTTGGGTTATATGCTATAAAAACAGAGGCTTCCCCTAACAAAATATTATCTTGATTGGTCTTTGCTAAAATATCAAAATCCAATTCACCAAGTGAATTAATTGTGACATTAGAAAATTCAAATTCAATATTTGTTTCAGTTTCGGGAGATTCAGGAGAATTATCAGGAGATTTATTTACACCAATTTGAACATTTGATTTAAGCCATTTATTGATTTGTTGTTCCTTTAAGTTAGGAGAGATAGATTTAGTTTTTTGTTTGGAAAAAAGTTGTAAAGCTGGATAAAGTTCAGACCGAATATTTTTGTAAGTCCTTTTTTTATCTGCTGCTGCTGGATTCACTCCGTCATCATAATATCGAATAAAACTATCTTCACCTCCATAAATTTTTAACTGGTTAGAATGTTTATTCAGGAGACTTTCAAAATTATTATTCTCACAAAAAAATACTCCTTTCATGCCTACTGAAAAATCAGGATGGTGGCTAAGAATTAAAAAATGGTCTTCCATAATTCCTCCTTTT
>JALZVK010000411.1 GCA_023301005.1 Saprospiraceae bacterium
CTAATATTTCCATTGCACCTTTTATTCCTACAGGATTTCCTTCGCAATACAACCATTTGTGAATATCGAATAAAGACGTATTAATATAATTTGCAGTTTTCAAATCTCCACTCAAAGCTGAGTTAACCATATTAGAAAAAGCATGAGGATAAGCATTTGCAATTACAGAAATAACTCCATCACCTCCACTAGCTATCAAAGGTAAACAAGTTGGATCATCTCCTGAAAGAACAGAAAAATGGTCAGGTCTATTTTTGATAATTTCCATTCCTTGAACAACATTACCCGAAGCTTCTTTTACTGCTACAAATTTTTTGCTTGCATGAGCTAATCGAATAATAGTCGAAGCTTCAACATTGGAAGCAGTTCTCCCTGGTACATTATATATAATAATTGGAACAGGGCATTTTTTTTCAATTGCCATGTAGTGTTGGAAGATTCCTTCTTGAGTAGGTTTACTATAAGCAGGACTGCTTGAAAGAATTCCAGCAAAGCCATCAAAATTGAACTGCTCTATTTTTTCTACAAGTGCAGCTGTGTTATTTCCACCAAATATTCCAGCGATAATAGGCTTGCGCCCATTGATTATTTTTTTTGTAAAATTAAAAACATCTAAACATTCTTGAACACTCAAAGTAACAGATTCCCCTGTAGTACCTAGTGAAACAATATAATCGACTCCACCTTTTATTTGATATTCTAATATCAATTCAAGAGAAGCAAAGTCAATTTTTCCATCTTCTAAAAATGGAGTAACTACTGCAACACCTGTACCTCTAAACTGTCGTTTCATAGACTGGACTATTTATTCTATTAAGGAAAAAATCTACTTGTTTAATTAAATATTCAAGGTCGGTTCCAACTGGAGTATCAATTATCAAATCGTAACTATGTGTATTATCGGAATAAGGTCCAACTTTTAAACTGGACTTAGATATAGCAGAAATATATTCGATTGGATTATTTTTCTCAGAGTAAAGACTAATTAAGATATCAAAATTACTCTTTAAAAATTTATCAACCTCAGGACTTTCAGGAATCATTTTCCAACTCACCTCATTTTCAGAAAAGAAACTAAAAGGAAAAGTGAGTTCTTTTTCTTTACTATTTACAAAACCCAAAAGTTTAACTTGCTTTCCATTTTTAATTAAACTTTGTGCATAATCTATTACTCTAAGTCTATTTTTGGAATCCGTTGCATCGAATACAATTCCAATAGATTTTGCAAAATCAAATTCAACAGAAGAACTGTTGAATTTGATTTGAGAAAGTTTGTTATTTAAATGGGATTTAAAAAAATAAGATTGGATTTTGGAAAAAAATCTCATAACATCGCTTGTTTTTCAGAATACTTTTCTCGACATCTCTTAAATGTAAGAGTATTGTTATAAAAATATTCTAAATGTGTTGTGTAATTTTAAGTTGTTTCTTTAGTAACGATGAAAAATATTGGTTATAATTATTTAGCCTTAACTACTTCTTTTTTTTTCATCATTTCGTATTCTCCCATTTTGCTATATTTCTCAATTCTATTTTTAATTCTTTTCTTAGGAGATATTTCCATTAACTCTGAAATTTCTTTCTTTAAATGTTTCTTTAAGGTCTTCACCATTTCTTCAGGTGCATTATGCGCACCTCCAAGTGGTTCTTTGATAATACCATCAATTAAACCAAAATCAAACATGTGTTCCGCTGTTAACTTAAGTGCCTCCGCTGCTTGCTCTTTATAATCCCAACTCCTCCACAGAATAGAAGAACACGATTCTGGAGAAATCACAGAGTACCAAGTATTTTCCAACATGAATACTCGATCACCTAAACCAATTCCAATAGCACCTCCCGATGCACCTTCTCCAATGACTACACAAACAATCGGCACTTTTAATTTTGCCATTTCAAATAAATTCCGAGCGATAGCTTCCGCCTGTCCACGCTCCTCCGCTTCCAATCCTGGAAATGCTCCTGGAGTATCAATCAAACTAATGACAGGATATCCAAATCGTTCTGCCATCTTCATCAATCTAAGAGCTTTTCGATAACCTTCAGGATTAGCCATACCAAAATTTCGATATTGTCGCATTTTAGTATTCACTCCTTTCTGATGACCTATTACTACAACCGTTTGTCCATCCAAAGAAGCTAATCCACCGACGATAGCTTTATCATCTTTGAAATATCTATCTCCATGAAGTTCCGTAAACTTCTTAAACATATTTCTAATGTAAAAAAGAGAATACGGACGTTCAGGATGGCGAGAAAGTTGTACTTTTTGCCAACCAGACAAATTACTATAGATTTCTTTCCTTTGGGTTTTAATCTTACTTTCCAACTCATTAATCTTATCAGAGACATCAATATCTCCTTTTTCACTTACTTCTTTCAGATTATTAAGTTGTTCATAAAGACTTTCCAACGGTTTCTCAAATTCTAGGAAAACCATAATTTTATTCTTTTTGGGTAAAAACTTAGCAAAATAGCTGTTAATTAGGTGTTGTTTACAAAGTTTATCCAACCGAGGGGTACAAAATTAGTAATAAGGAGGTTTGAAAAGGTATGATTTGATTTTTTTTTTAAAAATTTTACAAAGTTGTTGCATGTTTAGAAAAGGAATCATACTTTTGCATTCGCTATTTAACAAATGTGTTAAATTAAAATTTTCAAATGGCTCAATTTTTGAATTATTTGAAAACAAAGGTCTGGTAGTTCAGCTGGTTAGAATACCTGCCTGTCACGCAGGGGGTCGCGGGTTCGAGTCCCGTCCAGACCGCTTCACAAAACCTTGACAATCAAGGTTTTACACAAAAAGCCTGATACGGAAGTGTCGGGCTTTTTTGTTTTGGTTTACACATTAGTATACACATTTCTAAATTAAATATTGTGAAGACTTAATCCACAACATTCTCTTCTACTCCAAATTCTTTCTTTAAATACTAATTATTCATTATCTTTCACTTAGTACAGAAAATTCTATAATTAAAATTCCATTCTTATCATTCTTTATTTGATTTTATGATTTCAATTAAGTTTTGAAATCTAATCATTTAGTATTAGCAACTATGCAGTAGTTACTGCTCATCTTTCTTTAATTAATTAAAAAATACTGTTATGAACAAACAAGTACAAACCTTTCTATTTCTCATTTTCCTTTTGTTGAATAGTTTTCAACTTATTTCTCAAACTATCCTTTCGGACGATATTGAAGATTATGATACTCAAAGTCCACTATGCCCTCAAGCTGACCATTGGACAACGTGGACAGGCGTTGAAGGTGGAGCATTAGATGTTCCTGTTGTATTGCCATTGACTAATTCTACTAATCATGCTGTTCTTTTTGAAGGTCATTTTACTTTTCCTTCAGGTGGACCTGAAGATATTATTCTAAAATTAGGAGATCTTACCTCAGGTAAGTATATCGTCTCATTCGATATGTATATTCCTGATGCAGATGGTGCTTATTATAATTTCCAACATTTCGAAACTCCTGGAATAGAATGGGCATTTGATGTAGATATTCAAGCAGGAGGAATTATCAATGGGACAACTATGGCAAACCTAGGAGTATCTGGTGGTAATCTTACTTCATTTAATGTACAACGTGGTAAATGGGTAACATGGGATCATTATATTGATCTCGATAATGATTGGATACGATTAGAGGTCGATTCTTTTAATGTAGGAGAATGGCAATTCTCTAGTCAAGCTGGTACCATTCAAACAGGAACTAATCAATTAGGAGGTATTAATTTCTATCCTTTGGATGGAGGCAATCATTTTTTTATTGATAATATTCATGTTCAGGTAGACAATATAGTTAGTGTTGAATCTCATACAGCTACATCTATTCAAGTGTATCCTAATCCTAGTAGTGATTTTATTTATTTTGATTTTGGAAAATACAATATTGATAACCAACAAAGTTTCGATATTGAGATATATGACCAACAAGGAAAAATGATGAAACAATACTTTTCCGTAAATAGGCAAGAGAAAATTTCCATTCAAGAATTATCTTCTGGAACTTATTTCTATAAATTGGTACGTGGTGAAAATATTTATAATGGTAAAATAACTAAATTATAAATTTTCTTTTCAATTACATATTAAGGTAACACTCTAAATACATTAGACTTGTTACAATATTATTTCAACAAACATTTTGCTTTATGACTAAACAAATTATTACAATATCCTTCTTCTTTTTTATTTCATTTTCAGTCTTCAGTCAAGTAGATACAGGACAAGTGAAGTTTAATTTATTCCCAATCATTGGTAAGAGCTATGTGAAGATTAATGATTCACTTTATAATCAACTAAAAGTACAATTGCCTGTAGGTGACTATGATATAACAATCTGGGCACCTAATTATTTACAAAAGGATACAAGTATCTCTATTTACAAAGACTCATTAGTCTATATGAGAACGATACTCTCTCCTACACCTGAATACATTGCTTATAAAAATGAATTAAAAAACTATAAAAAGAAAGTAACTATCCCTAAAATCATTTCTTATGGAACAAGTTCTGCTCTAACGATTGGAACAGTAGGTTACTATTTACATGCAAGACAGCAATGGGATATTGCTTTAGAAGCTCATAACCAATATGAACGTAGCTTATCAGATGAAGTATTGGCTAATAGAAAAGCTTATGAAGAAAAAAGAGATAAATACACTCAAAGTAGAAAGACTACTTTTGTTCTAGGGGGTGCTTCCATCGTTAGTTGGGGAGTGACTTATTTTTTAGTAAAAAAATTAAATAAACGAGCTAAACCAATTAACCACCCTGCTCCCCCAGTTTTTGAAATTACATCTATCCCTATCCACCAAAATAATCACTTACCATTAGGAAGTGATGTAGGGTTAACTCTTAAATATAATTTTTAAATATCATGAAAAACTTACTCTTATTATTAAGCCTATTATCTATCATTTGTTTTTCTTGTCTACAAGATATTGATGAGATAGAACAAGTAACTAGTCCTTTTGATCCTGAATATGACACTCCTCTTATAGATATTGAAAACATAGTTATCAGAGATACCATTATTAATCAAAATGGTAGATGCTATGCTAAAATATATTTTAAATTCAATGAAACTTCATATAATAGAATGAATGCCTTGAGTGGGACAGAGGCAAGAAGACTTGTTGTAAGAAATCATTCTAATCAACAACTTATTCAAGATATAATTGATTTTAATGATGTTGAATTAGGAAAAACTTATGTCTATATACCTTTACATAAACCATGTTTTACAGAGGTATGTAAAGAGTTCCTATATATTCTTACCGAAGATAATCATAATTCACCTGAGCATAAAACTACTGCTCAGTCTTTAGATTGCTTTTTTCTGGAACCATAGCTTTTAATACATTTCTTTTATAATAAAAAACAATGCGCTTACATCTTTTGGGTGTAAGCGCATTTGTTTTCTCTGTTACTGTATTTATTCCTTAATCATTACATTCCTGACTAATGAAATCAGTAGCTTTTCTGTATATATTGACTACAAGTCAACACGAGTAGATTCCTTTTATTTGTCAGTCTGTTTTATATCGCGCAACGAGGCTTAACGATAAACGATATATTCAGTCAACTAGTCAACTCAACAGGAATGACGCCACCCATGATTAATCACTTATAATTATTGAGCTCAATGTTTAAATCCTCAAAAAAAATATCAACAGAAATTAAACGTCCTGAATTTTTATCAATAGGAAATATATCAACTATATGTATTCCATTCTTTTTTAACCTATTAATCCCCTCTAAATTAAATTCATTAATAGACATTTTTAGAGGAAAAGAATCATCAAAATCATCTCTTTGCTCTTTATAATATTCTACAAATTCTTTAAAAGGCCAAAGCGCAAGTGCTAGCTTACCTCCATATTCAATAACCCATGGGTTTTCATCTTCCCCTATTGAATATAATTCCTCGAAATCTGCAATTCTTTTAATGAAATATTTATACCTCGCTAAAGGGTCCAATTTTACAATTGCATCTAATTCTTTTTTATTTATCATTGATTTCCATTTTTTCTTTTTCTTTTTTTTGCATCCAATTTTCGTCCTTGTTTTATGTCCTGCTACTGGTAACTCTGTAACCGACATATCGAAACCATCTTGAGCCCTTTTTCCAGGTGGATGAGATTTTTCAGATGTTCTAGGATTTCTAATATTTTTTCTTTTACCTCTTTTAATACTATTAATTTCTTGTCTAATCTACCCTCTGACTGACTGACCATATTTCCCTACTTCATCAAGCATATCTCTAAGTCGTTTTTGTCCACCTCCACGACCAATACTCCCTTTTCTTCTGTTTCTCATATTTAATCTTTCTTCTGTTGCGAAGACTTGAATTACTTTTATTTTCTCCATAATTACTATTTTTCATCTTCCAGGTGTTCTCATTGGTGTGTCTTCATTCATACTCATGATAAAATATTTTCCTATTTCAATTTTTCATTATTCGCATGTCTATCTTTATCTCGCTTTGTTTTTTTATCCAAACTTTTTTGCAACGCTTCTGTCAAGTCAACTCCAGTTTGATTTGCTAAACAAATTAAGACAAATAACACATCTGCCATTTCCCCTGCCAAATCATCTTTAGCCGTTAACTCATCTTCCTTTTTTTTAAATGATTGCTCTCCATATATTCGAGCCATCAATCTTGACATCTCGCCTACCTCTTCCATCAAAACTGCTGTGTTGGTCAGTTCATTATAATATCGAACGCCGATTGTTTTTATCCAATTATCAACTGTTGCTTGAGCTTCTTTGATTGTCATGATTTTTATTTTTAGTAATTATCGTTCATTGGGAAATTCTGTGGTCAACTAAAAATACGGAATTTGTCAATGAACCATAATAAGGTCATACATATCATCTATAAAATCTCCTCCGAGATTATTCATATTCATCGGAGTAAATAACAATACAATTACATCTTGTCTTTTTGCAAAATCTAATTTTTGTTTCTCCTTAATCCATTCGCCTGAAAGTTCCCATTTCGTATCCCAAACCTGATTGTAGTAGTACATAAATAAAGTACTATCGCCCCAATAATGATGAGGAATATCTTGCCCCCAAATTGTCCAACAAAAACTATCTCCAACTAATCCAATATTAGGACGATATGGTTTTTTATCCATAAAAAGATAATGTTCAAAATAGGAAAACGTATCAGCTTCTAATGGATAATACATATTCATACTCTTCCCAATATCGTCATCTTCTTTTCGTACTTCAGTAGTCTTTGTGATTTCACTTTTATCCAAACGGTTAACTTCTTTTCCTTTTAATTTCCCAACATAACTTAATATAGAATCGGCAGCAATCAAACCTCCGTACAAACTCCAATGCACTCCTTGCTTAGTTGCGAACTTATGTTCGCTATTATTTTTTTGTTCTAAAAAATATTTATTGAAATCTAAAAAATGAATTTTTTCTTTATCTAAATATTCTAAATAGGTTTCGTAATTCGTTGAATCGACATTTTCTAAATCATATTGCGAAGGAATTTTTTCTTTAAAAAATCGAGCTTTATCCAAAGCGACTGCTACAATTATATCTGTATCATTTTCCTCTTTTAAATATTCTGCGACTGCTTGAAGTTTTTCAGATTGCTCTTTTATTTTTTGAGTACCTATAAAATCTTTTCCTTGCAATGCATAAATATATCCGACATCAAAAAGATACCCATCTTCACTTTCAGCAATTGTTCTTCTTATTTCGCCAAGTGCATTATAATGTAATTGATTATTGACTCGTACTGCGTACGGTCTTATTTTTAAATCTCTTTTTAAAAATTCCTCTTGCTTTTTTTGATAAGAACCATCCATCCAATTCACTAAAGAAAAGTGCGCAGAATCTACAGGAGGGAAATAACCTTTCAACTCATCGACTTCAAACTTACCATGAAGGATGCCAGTATGTTGTTTTAAAAATGGAACTAATAATACAAACAACAATAAAAGAAGACAGATGTATTTTGTTATTTTACTCGTCATAAAAAGTTTAAAATCGATAATAAATAAATGGATTCACTCCAGTCGCAATTACTTCAGTTATACATATATATAACAATACAATTGCAATTATTGATTTGAATACTGCAAGCTCAGTTTCCACATGCGTTTCAAAAAATGGATTCATATTTTTTTCTATAAATTTAAAAACAGGAAGAAAACTAAATAGCGAAGCTATTAATAAAATGATATAAAATCTTTCTTCCATAAACCAACTGTAAGTTCCTTTCGTAGTTGAAATCGCTAAATCAACGTTTGTAAAATCAAACATCGTAACAATATAACTTACCGCCTGCGGAAAAGTCTCTGCTCTAAAAATCACCCATCCTACAAGTGTAATAATAAAGGTGATTAAAATACTCAAAGGCTTCCCTATCATTTTATAAAACTTCAATAAAAATAATCTATCCAATATCAAAAACGCTCCATGAAAAATTCCCCATGCAATAAATGTCCAAGCTGCTCCATGCCAAAATCCTGAAAGCAAAAAGACTATACTCAAATTAAAATACAAACGAGTTTTACTTTTTACTCGATTACCGCCTAGTGGAATGTATAAATAATCTCGCATCCAATTACTCAAAGTAATATGCCATCTTCGCCAAAATTCTGTGATGCTTTGCGAAATATATGGTGCATTAAAATTTTCAGGAAATCGAAATCCCATCATCAATCCTAATCCAATTGCCATATCTGAATAACCTGAAAAGTCAAAATAAATTTGGAAAGCATAAGCCAACGAACCTATCCAAGCTTGCGCCATCGTTATAGTTTCCACAGGAAGTCTAAAAATATTATCTGCGAGTTCGCTCATCTGATTTGCGATGAGCATTTTTTTGGCGAGTCCAATACTGAATCGAAAAATTCCATTTAATAAATTATCAATATTGGTTTGTGCAATTCGATTTTGAAGTTGATCTTTTATTTCGCTATACCGAACGATAGGGCCCGCAATGAGTTGGGGAAATAAAATAATGTAAAGTGCTAAGTCAGATATTTTTTTTAGCGGTTCATTTTTCCCTCGATAAATATCTACGACGTAACTTATTTTTTGAAAGGTAAAAAATGAGATGCCAATTGGCAATGCTAACTTCGTCCAATGTACCGCAGTCATCCCGATACTCTCTAAAAACCAATTCGTATTTCCTACAAAAAAATTAGCGTACTTAAAATATAACAATAGTCCTACATTTAATATCAATGACGATACCAAATATTTTTTTTTCAAATCTTGCTCTGCCTTGTGTATTTTATTTGCCAAAAAAAAGTCAATCAAAATACTTGCAAATAAAACAAAGACAAATTTAGGTGCACCCCACGCATAAAAAAATACACTCCAAAGGAGTGCGGTGATATTTCTAAATTTCTGAGGAGTTAACCAATAGGTGATTAAAAAGAAGGGTAAGAAATAAACAATAAATATGGTGCTACTAAATACCATTCTTTATTCTTTATTTTGAGTGTCCATGATAATCGTAACAGGTCCGTCATTGAGTAAAGCAACTTTCATATCTGCTCCGAATTCTCCAGTTTGAATATCTAACTCCGAAACAATTTTTAATTCTTCAACAAAAGATTCGTAAAGAGGAATTGCAATATCTGGTTTGGAAGCTTTAAGGTAAGAAGGTCTGTTTCCTTTTTTAGTACTTGCGTGTAATGTAAATTGACTCACTACAATCATTGCACCTTGCACATCTTTTACAGAAAGATTCATCACTCCATTTTCATCTCCAAAAATTCTAAGGTTAGTTATTTTTTTGCATAACCATTCAATATCATTTTTGGTATCAACATCTTCAATTCCTAAAAGAATCAATAATCCTTTTTCGATTTTTGATTTCACTTTTCCTTCGATGGTAACTGATGCTTCTGTAACTCTTTGGATGACTGCTTTCATTATTTAATTAATTCCGTTTTATTCTTCTAGAAGATCTCTAAATTCTTCTGTTTTAATTAATTCTACTTGTGGAAATTTTATCTCTTTAAGTATATTGAAATGTTTGTCATCACTAACTAAAAATTTCGCACCTGCAGCTATTGCGCAGTCAACAAATTTGTTATCATCAGGGTCTTGTGTAATTAAATTCCATTTATAATAGTTTGTTATAAATTCTACATTAGGAGCATTTTCAATAAGTTTTAAAACATTAGATGCTATTTCTCTTCCTATTCTTTCTCCTAAGATTTCCTCATATTCAACTAATATATCTGTTGATACACAAAGTGTAATTTTTTCAAAAATAAAACTATCAAATATAAGTCTATACTTTGATGTTCTTGAAAGGATTACTAACAATACATTTGTGTCTAGTACAACTCTCATTTATTATTTGGGTTGTAAGGGGTTCTTTTATGTTCTTTTAAAAGTCTATCTATATCTTCATCTGTCCATCCTTTTTCCTCCCAAACTTTATCAGCCATTCGAGTTATTTTTTCTCCTAAATATCTAACTATTAATCTTTTAATAGCTACCATATCTTCTTCTTCCATTTCTCTTGAAAATAACTTTAAAATTTCTAATTGATTTTTATTTAAATTTAATGATTCCATATCTAAGAATTTTAGTTCACTTCAATTTAATAGTTTTCTTACTTTTTTCCTAACAATTAAAATTACCAATAAGTGCAATTTACTAATCAAACAAAGTAGGCGGTTCCAAAACTTCATG
>JALZVK010000412.1 GCA_023301005.1 Saprospiraceae bacterium
TTCAAAAGAAAAAAGGAAATACGACAGGTTGGATTGGTTATACTTTAGCATGGAATAACAGAACATTTTCAGAAATCAATGGTGGAGAAACTTTCCCTTTTAGGTATGATAGAAGACATGATTTGTCGGTAGTGGTTTCTCATAAAATTGCAGAAAATATTTCATTCTCAGGAGCATGGATTTTTGGAACTGGAAATGCAATTTCATTACCAACTGCTCGATATGCGACAGATGCATTTGTAGGTGGCACGCAAAACTTTTTCCAAGAGATAGAAGTACTTGGAGATAAGAATGCATTTAGAATGTCAAATTATCATAGAATGGATTTGAGTGTTGAGTTTAAAAAGCAGAAGAAAAATTTTGAACGAAAGTGGATCATCAGCGTTTATAATGCTTATTGGAATAAGAATCCATATTACATTATTACGGATGAAGATATTATTGACGGTCAATCTACAAGAGTATTAAAAGAGATTAGTATTCTACCTATTATACCTTCGGTATCTTATGCGTTTAAATTTTAAATAAAAAACCTAATTAATAATGAGTTGTAAAACTCATTATTGATTTCAAAAAATAATAAAAATGAAATATTTAAAATATAGTTTTATTGTCTTATTCATATTAAGTTTAGCAAGTTGTGATGAAGATCAATTCACTTCAGTAAAGACAATTAATTTTCCAGAGCATGAATCAAAATTAGCAGTAACGTCACAAATATCTGCGACGCCTCCTGGCGGTAATATTGTATTTCCAAGTGTATTTGTATCTCATAGTTTAGGAATCGTAGATAATGATCAGTATGATATAATTGATGATGCAACCGTTGAGTTATATAAAGATGGAGAACCTTTTTATGAGTTTTATTATGAACCTCTAACTGCAGAATATATGTGTGATTTGAATTTAGATTTTACAGAAGGTACTTATACACTAAAAGTAGATTCGCCTGATTATGAAGCAGTAGAGGCTACTCAAACGATGCCTAAAAAAGCAGAGATATTAAGTACTACTTATCAGTTCGAAGCGATTCCTTTTGATTTCGATAATGACTTATTTGATTTGATGACTGTCAAAATTCAAGACCCAGCAGGAGAGGAAAATTTTTATTCTTTTGATGTATATTTTGAAATTACGGATACGACTAATGGCTCAGTAAGAAAGGAAGGAATTTATACTGATACTGATGATCCGTTATTTGAATTTGGTTATAATATCTATCATATTTTACCTGACGTTACATTTGATGGAAATACTTATGATATCAGAATTGTACAAAATTCTGAGTGGGTAGGTATAGGGCAAAATGAAAAATTGTCAGCGGCGATTGTTAGAATTACAACTCTGACTAAGGATCTTTATATTTACGAAACTTCAAGATATATTAATTCAGATGCTCAAGGTAATCCATTTGCTGAACCTGTATTAGTTCATAGTAATATTGATGATGGATTTGGAGTTTTTACTTTACAGAATATTGAGGAGTTTCGACATGAGTTTTAATCTTTAATCAAAAAGAATTAATTCCCAGACGATTGCGTCAGGTGCAACGAAATAGTTCTTTTCATAGCCCCGACTTTTAAGTCGGGGAGTAAAAAGTTAATTTTGGGCTTTAGCCACACAATACAAAAGTATGTATGGCTAAAGCCTAAGAACTTTGATTTTTACCCCGACTTAAAAGTCGGGGCTATGAAATATTTATAAACAAAAATATATGATTCCTCGTCCGCTTGTGGCGAGGTATTTCAATTTTGCAATTTTGAATGAAGAATCACTTAACTAAACAACATAAGCTTCACCTTCATAACCGTCGCTATAGTAAGCGAATCCGTAATCTCCCCATTCATCACCATTTCAAACACTTCGTCGAAGTGTATTTTTTTTACGGTTAAATCTTCGCACGACTCAGGCTGCGATTGTCCAAACTTCAAATCTTGAGCGAGGTAGCAAATTCCAAATTCATCAGTAACAGAATTAGAAGTATGGATAGTTAAAACTTCCGTCCATTTATTCGCAACGATTCCAGTTTCTTCCAGCAATTCTCTTTTAGCAGCAACTATAGGATCAACTCCTAATTCTCCACCACCTTCAGGCATCTCCCAACTATAAGCATCGAGTGTATATCTATATTGACCGACTAGCCAAGTGAAATTATTTTCATCTAAAGGAAGCACTCCTACAGCTAAATTTTTGAAATGTACTTTTCCGTAAATACCTTGTTTTTTTGAAAAGTCAATTACATCATGGTGAGTTACATTTATCCACGGGTTGTCGTAGACTTCGTTATTAGTAATAGTTGTCCACGGGTTTTCATGTTTCATATAATTTATATTTTAAATATAAAAAGAGAAGTAAAAATATAAATAATTTCCACTCCTCTACATATTATTGATAAAATAAATATATTTTATTTTATTATCCAACCAAAAGAAACCCTAAAAGTCTCATCAGGTAAAATTTGCTGATCAAATAATTCCCCATTTTGAGTAAGAATAACTCTATCATTCTTTACAGGCACTTTACTCTTTTTTCTAAATAACTCTTTACGTTCTTGTAACCATATATCTTGCCTTCTCGAAAATGGAAGCAAGTAATCACCTCTAATATAAAATTCACGACCTCGATTTAATTCAATCGCTAACTCTGCCGATACTTTTAAATTATGAGTACGACTACCATAAGCGACCTTGATATTATTCGCTTTAAATTTCTCACCGTCAATTTTGAAGTTTCCAAAATCATTACCCTCGATACCGATATTTCTATAATATTTCAAATTAGAATATTGAGCCAACGCTCTAAAATAAAATGGTCGTCGTTTCGATAAATTAAACTGTGTACCTATTCCAACAGAACGTTCCTTATATCGACTATCAAAAAAATCTAAACTTGAACCCAATCTTACCGAAATATTTTTAGTTAAAAAATAATCAACATCTATCGTTCCTATGATTTCAAAATCTCTTGCTTTAATTTCATCATCAATAGTAAGAATAGTTTCTCTAGGTTCTTCATCAGTCAAGAGCGTTACCTCCAAAGGCGTTTGTTCTGTTCGAATCAAATGAGTCCCTAAACCAAAAGAAGATTTAAATCTTGTAAACTCCTTCTTCCGTTTATTTTTTCTATGAGAAAGTGCTTGGCTATATTGTTCCATTTCACTTACATTAAAATCCATATCAGCTTTTCGTTCCTCTGCTTCATTTTGTCTTTTTACAAATTCAATAGAATCTCTTTTCAGTTGCAACTCTGCTAGATAGATTGGATCTAATTTTCGTTGCGCCTCTTGAGCATTTTGATATTGCTCTAAGCTTGCCGATAATTCAGCAGTAAGCGGAGTGATATTATAATTTTTCCAAAAATCAGGATCATAAGATCCAGTCATTTTTGTAAATTTCTGATTACGAGTCATTCGATCATCATAGAGAATCGACTTTGATTTTTTAGGATTGATTTCAGTTATTTTTACTTCGTTAGTGTATAGACCATTATCGCTATATACTCCTTTTCGGAAAGCATCGCTGAAGTACCATTTATCACCAAGTTGTCGGTAATTAACGATGTAAGAATTTCCTTTCCATGCACCTGAATACAATGGGTAGTCATTATATTTTTTCAAGCCTTCTTTTGTAATTTCAAATTCTCCTTTTACAATTGCGTAAGTATTTTTATCAATATATACTCGACCTTTCATTCGAGGTTTAAGTAATCTTTTCTTTCCTAAATTAAGATTAAGATTTTGACTATCATTCTCACCTCTCCATACTCGAAGTCTATTTTTATTTTTTACATAGACAGGTTCCGTCAACTCATAGTCTTTACCAAAGGCAATGATATAAACAGGATTCCCATTATAGGTCGTCATACTTTCAATCCAATATTTATAAACTGGAAAATAAGTTTCATCCAAAAAATCTTCAAGATTGTAAACAAAATCAAATCTATGCGCCGCCATATGTCCTGATGACAAACCATTCGTGATTGTAGTATCTAATGGATTTTTTAAATTTATCTTTCGACCTTGTACCAAACTTACTTGACCTTCCTTTCTACTTTTATAACTCTTTTTATAAACATTTAAAACACCTTCCGCCAAGTACACATATTGAGAATCTTTGTTAGTTCGAGACTCTCTATAAAATGCCAAATTGGTATGACCAAATGTTGGATAATTTTTAGGAATATTTTTGACGGCTTTTCTAATGATGTTTTCAATGGCAGCTTCACCCAACACTTCTATTTCAGTAATACTAGTTGCATCAGCTTCTAATTCTATGACAACAGGGTTGTCTAAGTTTTTTACTTTTTCTTTAAAATTTTTATAACCAATAAAGGAAACTAAAAGATAGGCATCCATTTCATCATGCGGAATTTTAAATTCAAAAGCTCCGACATCACTTGTCGTCGTTCCAATTCTAGCTTCTGGAATTCCGATATGAGCAAAAGATAATGGTTCTTTTGTTTTGGAATCAATGACTTTACCTTTTAGGGTAAATTTAGTTTTTGTTTGAGCTTGTGAATAGTTTGTTATTAATAACAAACAGGTAATGATGGAGAGGAAAGTTTTCATAAGTTGATATTGAATAGGTTTTGTAAATATGGTTTGGTAAGAGGACGAATGGAGTAGGGGAAATGTTACTTGAGATGGAGAATTTAATTTTAATAAATTTTTTAATTGTTAAATCAGGGCAGCCTATTTTAGGCACTCACATTTACGTAAGCCCTGAAGGGCAATGTCATTGACATAAGGATTGAGTGCCTCTGTGAAACTCTTTTAGTGCTCTGTGAAACTCTGTGAAATAGTCAAGTTAGAGGGCTATTTCACAGAGTTTCACAGAGAAAAAGCTAATGTCAATGACATTGCCCGTTGGGGTCATTACTGGCTGGATAGCTACCAAATTTTTAAATAAAAAAAACGGAATTATGATTTTATATCATAATTCCGTTTTCATTCTTTTTATAAAAAAAAGATTACAGCAACTTCTTAATAGCAGGTTCCAAAGCAGCACCTCTAGGATTGATAGCTGCGATCTTTCCATCTTTATCAATTAAGAAAGTTTTAGGAATAGAAGAAACGCCGTAAGATTTTGCAACAGGCGAACCCCAATGTTGCAAATCACTTACATGATAAGGCCATTGCAATTGATCCTTACTAATAGCATCTTGCCATTTACTTTTAGCAGAAGTCATTTGTTGATCTATCTGTTCTTGAGTTTTTAATCTAGGTCTTACTTTAGGGTGGATACCATCTAAAGAAACACTAAATACTTCAAATCCTTTTTTGTTATATTGTTTATAAGTCTTTACCACATTTGGATTTTCTCTTCTACAAGGTCCACACCAACTTGCCCAAAAATCTAGTAAGACAACTTTACCTTTTAAGTCACTCAAAGAATAAGATTTTCCATCAGGACTTTGTAAAGTAATATTTGGAGCCATTTCTCCCACCTTGATTTTTTGTTGAGCTAACTGAGCAGCAACTTGAGCTTGCTCTGCTTGGATAGTTTTTTTGAATGCTTGAACTTGAGGAGAATTAGTACCACTCAATCTTGCCAAAGCAGCATTTTGAATTTCTAATTTTGTCTTTATAGTTTCCAATCCACCAGCAGCAGGAAAAACTAAAGATGCTCCAAACAATCCAACTAAAGGACTTCTAGCAGTCATCAATTTTGTTTTTGCTTGTTGTGTAGTTGGTCGTTGAGCTATGAAATCTTTCATGATAGTCGTAAATTCATTAGTCGCATCAGAATCATCAACAGTATAACCAAAAGCATTGATTTGAGTCATATCTCCTGAGATATTAACCGTTTTAGCACCTTTGTCCAAAAAGAAATAATTCTTTTGAGCACCAACTCTAAATCTATAAACACCTGCATTCATTTCTTCCGAAATAGGCGTTTCAAAATTTCCACTACCATCTATATCAGCTTTTCCAATGATACGATTACTATTATTAAATCCTGCTTCTTCGATGAAGATTTTAAGATTAGCAGCATTTGTGAAGTTTCCTTTTACAACACTAACAGCAACCGTAGATCCAGAGGTGTTAGGTGTAATAGCATTAACTGTTTTTGCTGCAGCACTAGTCGCAGCATTTGCGGTTGTAGTTGCTGCTTGGTCTGTATTTCCACATTGGTAAAAAGAAAACACAACGAATAAAAAAGCAGTGAATGAGATTATTTTTGTAATGTTCATAAATCGCAATATTTAAATTTAAGAATTTTCTAATTTGTTCTCGATAGTAGTATCATAGATATTTTTCCAATCCTTGATAGTACCATAATCTTGATTATCTATCTTTATAGCATCACCAAAAACTTTTCCAAGTTGTGTATGTGCTAAATTTTGTTCTTCTAAGAAATGAAGAAAAGCCATTTCGTTCCACGGTTTGACAGATACCACTATTCGACTTTGACTCTCTCCAAATAAGTAAGCATCTTTTCTGAAATTAGGATCTGTATTAATTTCAAAACCTAAATTTTCAATCATTCCACTTTCTACCAAAGTTACAAATAATCCACCATCTGAAACGTCGTGTACTGACGCAACTAATTTTTCAGAAATCAAACTTTGGATTTTTTGTTGCAAAGTAAATTCCTCATCCAAATTGAAATAAGGAACTGGAGATTGATGTACATCATGTACGCTTCGCAAATATTCCGAACTTCCCAAATCATTTTGCGCCTCACCCAACATAAATATCAAATCACCTTCTTTCTTAAATCCAAGTGTCATTTGATTTTTATGATCATCTAACAATCCAAGCATCCCAATTGTTGGCGTAGGGAATACAGGTTCTACTTTTTCATTAATAACCGATTGATTATAGAAACTTACATTTCCACCTGTAACAGGCGTATTGAATTTTCTACAAGCATCACCCATTCCTTTGATTGCATTTTCAAATTGATAATACACTTCAGGATTATATGGATTTCCAAAATTCAAACAATTCGTAATCGCAACAGGAATTCCACCTGAGCAAGAAATATTTCGAGCTGCTTCAGATACCGCAATCATCGCACCCACATAAGGGTCAGCATACACATAAGCAGAATTACAATCTGTAGTTACTGCCAATGCTTTATCAGTTCCCTTAACTCTAACCAATGCTGCATCAGAAGGTTGATTGGTACTCATACTATTGGTTCTTACCATAGAGTCATATTGTTGATAGACCCATCTTTTAGAAACAATATTAGGCGATGAAAATACTTTTTTAGCCGCCTCAATTATATTTGAAGGTTGATCGATATTTTCAATATCGTATTTTTTTATTTTTTCAAAATATGCAGGAACCGTAGTTTCTCTTTTATAAATAGGAGCACCGCCACCTAATACTAATGAGTGAGCATCTACATCAGCAACTACTTCTCCATCTTGTAAAAATTGAACTTGACCATTATCCGTAACCTCACCAATCAATTCGCATTGCAAGTCCCATTTATCAAAAACATCAAAGAGCAATTGCTCTTTGCCTTTCTCTCCAACAATCAACATACGTTCCTGACTTTCACTCAATAGAATTTCGAAAGGCTTCATATTCGCTTGACGAGTAGGTACTTTATCCAAGTGAATAATCATACCTGTTCCACTCTTCGCACTCATCTCAGTAGATGAACATGTAATACCAGCAGCACCCATATCTTGCATACCTACGACTGCTCCAGTTTGGATAGCTTCCAAGGAAGCTTCTAATAATAATTTTTCTTGAAATGGATCACCGACTTGTACTGCTGGCAAATCATCAGCAGAATCTTCCGTCAAATCAGCCGAAGCAAAAGTTGCTCCGTGGATTCCATCTTTACCAGTTCGAGAACCAACTATAAAAACTGGATTACCAGGACCATCAGCAATAGC
>JALZVK010000413.1 GCA_023301005.1 Saprospiraceae bacterium
ATCTAACACAAACAGATAGCGAGTTCCATTATTTTTTTAAAGTTTTGGAAATGAAATCTAAAAAAGAAATTGCACCTTTGGCGTACATTCAAGAACAAGCCAAAAAAGTAATTTTACATAAAAGAAAAAGAGAGTTACTGGAGAAAAGAAAAGAGGAACTTTATTATCGAGAAACCAGTAAAAATAATGTTCAAATTTATACGAATTAAAAAGGTGGATAAAAATTATTGGTATATCCTCCTAACTATTAATAGCACTTACAAATGCTAAAATAAATTTTATGAAAAAAATAATTTTATTCTTTGTTGTCGTTTTGATTGGAACTAACCTTTTAGGGCAAGACAAAAAAGTGATTGATAAAGTAATTGCTAATGTCGGAAATGAATATGTGTTGTTATCTGATTTAGAGCAATCTTTTGCGCAAGTATCAGAGGAACGAGGATTCCTTCCTGAAGAAGCAAAATGTTCGATATTAGAAAATCTTATCGCTTCAAGTTTGATGTTGAATCAAGCAAAACTAGATAGTATAGAAGTTGGCGATGAAGAAGTAGAAGCACAACTGAATGCTCGTATCGAACAAATTTTAGGATTTATGGGAGGTAGCGTAAAACAGTTTGAAGAATATTATGGACAGACTACGGCTGAGGTGAAAAGTCGTTTTAGAGATGACTTGAAAAATAAAT
Organism: Saprospiraceae bacterium; assembly: GCA_023301005.1. Lineage (GTDB taxonomy): Bacteria > Bacteroidota > Bacteroidia > Chitinophagales > Saprospiraceae > CAJQQY01. Next base: position 684 of record JALZVK010000413.1, read on the forward strand.
TGATGATAGAAAGAATGCAGAGCTTTATGATGCAAGGTGCAACGGTAACACCTTCGGAAGTGAAAGCATTTTTCGGTCGTATTCCTGTTGATAGTTTGCCCTATTTTAATTCTGAAGTTGAATTAGGAGAAATTGTTTATAAGCCAGTAATCAATGAAGAAGAAAGACAAAAAACAAAAGCAGCTCTCGAAGATATTAGAAAACGAGTACTAGAAGGCGGAGAAGATTTTGCTGTATTAGCAAAAAAATATTCTCAAGATGGTTCAGCTAATCAAGGTGGAAATTTAGGCTGGGCAAAAAGAGGAAGCTATGTTCCTGAGTTCGAAGCAACTGCATATAATTTAGAAAAAGAAGAATATTCAGAAGTTATCGAAACAGATTTTGGTTACCACTTTATGCAATTATTAGATCGTCGAGGTAACTCAATAAGTGTGCGTCACATTTTGATGCGTCCTGTACTTATGGAAGACGATAAAAATAAAGCATTAGGTGTTTTGGATACAGTAAAGAACTTAGTACAATCTGATTCTTTATCTTTTGCTTATGCTGTAAAATTATTTTCAGACAAAGAGCAACAGAGTTATTCTAATGCAGGTCGTATGACAAATCCTCAAACAGGAAATACTTTTTTCCAAATTGCAGATTTAGATCCTGATACTTATTTTACAATTGATACTATGGAAATAGGTGAAGTATCTGCTCCAATTGCAATTGAAGAACGAGGTGAAACAAAGTATAGACTTCTTTATTTACAATCTAGAACAGAACCTCATAAAGCGAATCTTAAACAAGATTATAATAAAATTAAAACGGCTGCTATCGAAGAACGTAAAGCTGTATTTATGAGCGATTGGATAGAAGAAAAGATTAATTCTACTTATATAAGAATTGATAAATCTTACAAAGGTTGTCCTAACTTGAGCAAATGGCAAGAAGATAGTATGCGACCTTAATGTTTGATATATAATGAAGAAACCTTCATTAAAAAAGCTGTATTGATTTTTTGAAAACCAATACAGCTTTTTTCGTTTGAAGAGAATTAGAGAACTGATTAATAAGAATATCTAAGATTTTTTTGTGAAAAGTATAATTAAAAATATAATATTCATCATCGTTTCCTTTTCGATAGGTTTTACGATTCTATATTATTTATATACCAATTATAATGAGTCCTATCTATTGCAATGTGAGTTAGACGGAATACCATTAGAGGATTGTGATTTATTACAAAAACTAAAAGATGATTTTTTTAGTGCCAATGGATTTTGGGTTTCGATGGCATTGTTATGTTTTACCTTAAGTAATTTTAGTAGAGCCATTCGATGGAATTTATTATTTCAACCTTTAGGTTATCAACCTAAATTATATAACAGTTTCTTCTCCGTACTAGTCACGTATTTTGTCAATTTATTTATTCCTCGAATGGGAGAAGTAGCAAGAGCTGCTGCAATTAATAAATTTGAAAAGATACCTGTAGAAAAAGCAATGGCAACTATTGTCATAGGACGAATCATGGATGTCTTGATGCTTTTGCTTTTTATCGGAGCAGCTTTTTTATTAGAGTATGATACGATATGGGGATGGTTAAATAAAAATATGAAACAAGACGATTCAGGAGGAAGCCTTCTTACTAACCCCATTATATTAGGAGCATTAGGTTTAGGCGTTTTAGGATTATTGGTGTTTTTTATTTTTAGAAAACAAATCATGCAAACCGCTATTTATAAAAAGATAATAAATGTTGCGATAGGATTTTGGGAAGGATTATTATCTGTAAAAAAATTAAAAAGTCCAGGTTGGTTTATATTTCATACGGTGTTTATTTGGGTGATGTATTTCATGATGAATTACTTTTTCTTACTTTCATTTGAGCCTACTCAAAATTTATCACCAGTAGTTGGTTTAATGGTTTTTGTATTTGGAGCATTCGGAATAGTCATTCCTTCTCCAGGAGGAATGGGCACTTATCATTGGTTAGTTATTCAAGCATTAATGATATATGGAATTGACCAAATTGATGGATTTTCATTTGCTAATATTGCCTTTTTTACGATTCAAATATTTTGCAATATTCTCATGGGAATAGTTGCCGTTATATTATTGTTTTTATTGAATAGAAATTATAATCCTAAAGTTGTAGATCAACCGATAAAATAATAAAAGCGAATGCTCAATAAAATAAAATCAAAAATTCAAGATTGGAAATCTATTGCGACAACTGTAGAACAATGGAAATCTAGAGGTGAAAAAATTGTGTTCACTAATGGATGTTTTGATATTATACATTATGGACACATTCATTATCTAGCAGAAGCAAGGCAATTAGGAGACCGCTTGATTGTAGGATTAAATTCTGCTGATTCTGTAAAAAGATTAAAAGGAGAACACCGACCGATAAATGATGAATCAACAAGACAACATTTATTAGCTGCGTTAGAGTTCGTAGATGCAGTCGTTGTATTCGAGGAAGATACTCCTTTGGAATTGATAAAAATTATTATCCCTGATATATTAGTTAAAGGCGGCGATTGGAAACCTGAACAAATAGTAGGTTCTAACATTGTTCTTACAAATGGAGGCGAAGTCCAAAGTCTAGCATTTATCCAAGGTTATTCCACAACCTCTATAGAACAAAAAATTAAAAGTACTTAAACTATAAAATTATATCTTTGTCCTCTATTATTCTTTCTAAATTTGATATGATTATTTTAGATAATGCTTAATTTAGGGTTTGATTTATAAATTGAACTCTTGATTCGCACAACTATTTAATCTAATTTAACCTAGCTGAAAAGAAGAAAAGTTTTGAGAAATCTTATTCCACATTTTATTCAACATCAATACAAAGAAGGTCATCGACATGGTAACTTTGAAGCGTTTACTATGTTTATTGATTTATCTGGTTTTACATCTTTGACGGAGACTTTGATGAAACATGGGAATGAAGGTGCAGAACAACTTTCACTTAGTTTAAATGATATTTTTGAACCTCTTGTAAATCTGGTTTATTGCGAAGGTGGTTTTATTCCATACTTTGCTGGTGATTCCTTTACAGGAATTTTTCCTAAAAATAAATCAGACAACTCTCCTGATATTTTATTTAAAACAGCAGAACTACTTCGAAATTATTTCCAAAAAAATCATACTAGAAAAACCCGATTTGGAGATTTTCATTTTGGAATAAAAATAGGATTAGGTGATGGCAATGTAGAATGGGGAATTGTTGGAAATAAAATGAACTCATTTTATTTTCGAGGAGAGGCAATTGATAGCGCAGCATTATCGCAATATAATGCATTAGAGCAAGAGATTATTTTCAATGAATCTTTTAAAAATAAATTTGAAAAATTATTACCTCCTTTTCGACAAAAAATCGAAGGATATTTTCAATTCACAGAAATTGCAGATTTACCTGAAATAAAAAATTGTGTTAACCATCTAGCTCCACTTGAATCAAAAATCTTGACTAAGTTTTTTCCAAAAGAAGTTATTCGATATAACGATACGGGAGAGTTTAGAAATGTGATTTCTATTTTTATTTCATTTAGTGGAGTAGATTCTCATAAGCAGTTAAATCAATTTGTAAGTATAGTGTTAGATCAAATTGATAACTTCTCAGGATATTTTAAAGAAGTAGATTTTGGAGATAAGGGAGGAGTCTTAGTTGCTTTTTTTGGAGCACCTATAACTTTCGAAAATAATATAGAACGTGCATTAGAATTCGTAACAGCACTACAAAACGAAATGGAAGATTTGCAAAAAGTAACTCCTCTACAATATCGAATAGGTGTGACTTCGGGTAATGCTTTTACGGGTATAGTTGGTGGAGTAGAAAGAGGACAATATGCAGTAGTGGGAAATAGAGTTAACCTTGCAGCTCGATTAATGATAGGTGCGAAGAATGGTCAAATACTAGTAGATGAGTCTATTCAAAAAAGTGCTTCTTTTAAATTTGAACATAAAGGCGATGTACAATATAAAGGTATCGAAGAAGATATTCCGACCTACGAATTTTTAGGAAAAAATATAGAAGACCAACAGGTCTTCGGTGGAAGAATGGTAGGTCGTCAAGCAGAGTTAAAAGAGTTAATTGAATTTTCAAAACCAATTCTTAACAATGACTTTGCGGGAGTAGCTTATTTGTTTGGAGAAGCAGGAATAGGTAAGAGTAGGTTGTCTTTTGAGATGCGATCGCAATTACGAAAAATTGGAAGTGTTAGTTGGTTCACTTGTCAAGCTGATCAAATTTTAAGAAAACCACTCAACCCTTTTATTTATTTTTTAAAAAGTCATTTTTCTCAATCCTTTGAGAAAACAGAAGCTCAAAATATTGAAGCTTTTGAAAATAAATATCTGAACTTATACCACCACGAAAATTTAATCAATCGACCTGAGTCGGAACAAATTAGAAAAGAACTTTCTCGGACTAAATCTATTTTAGCAGCTCAAGTTGGTATCAATAGTTCCTCATCTCTTTGGCAACAATTAGATGCAAAAGGTAGATATGAAAATACACTTGCCGCTTTAAGTAATTTATTAGTAGCGGAATCATGTGTCCAACCTGTGGTATTAGAGTTAGAAGATGCACATTGGTTTGACCAAGACTCCGTTGCATTTTTACAAGAGTTTTCGAAGAAGATGACTCGCTACCCTATTTTTGTTTTAGTGACAAGTCGCTATAATGATAATGGAGAAAAAGTTCATCTCTTTTCTAACGGAACAGTAGGTGAAGGAAAATTAACAACGCTTGAAATTGATTTAAATATTCTTCAGCCTGAAGCGATCAAAGATTTTGCTGAGTTAAAACTACAAGCTCCGATAAGTACAGAATTTAAAGATCTGTTATTGCGTACTACAAATGGAAATCCATTTTATGCAGAACAAATAATCGAGTATTTTTCAGAAAGTAATTTGTTAGTCAAACAAAAAAACATTTGGCATATAAAAGATAAAAGCGTCAAACTCTCTAGTTCTATCAATACGATATTGATGGCTCGAATTGACCGCTTATCTTTATTAGTAAAAGAAACTGTAAAAGCAGCAGCAGTAATTGGGCGAGAATTTGAAGTTCCAGTTTTGACAGAGGTAATGAAAGTTCAAAGAGATTTCATTGCAAAAAATGGAGACTCCGCAGCAGTACTAAAAGAGCAAATCCAAACAGCAGAGCGAGGTCAAATATGGAGAGCAGTCAATGAGTTAAGATATATTTTCAAACATTCTTTACTTCGAGAAGCAGTATATGATATGCAACTTCGTGCAAGGTTAAGAAGATTACACAGATTGATTGCTGAAGCAATCGAGAAGTTATATGAAAATAAAATAGAAGAAAGATATAGTGATTTAGCTTTTCATTATGGACAAGCTGAAGTGGAAGATAAGACCAATGAATACTTACTCAAAGCTGCTGATTATAATCGTTTAAAATATCAAAATAAGCGTTCCTTAAAATTGTATAATCAACTCATTGATAACTTACAAAAGAGTTCGACAGATAAAAATGATATTGTAAAAGTATTGTTAAAGAAAGCATCTGTTTTAAGATTGATAGGTGAATGGGATGAATGTCAAGAGATATATGAGGATGCAATGGCAAATGCTAAAAAATATAAGAACAAAGAAGTCATCGGACGAATTAATAATCTGATAGGAGAATTATTAATTCTAAAAGGTAACTACGAAGATGCACGGGTACATTTAGAAAATGCCGAAACTCATTTTGGATTTGCTGAAGATAATATTGGGAAATATAAAGTGTATGGAAATTTAGGAAATTTATTTTTCCGACAAGGCATCTATGAAAAAGCCAAATCCTATTTTACTAAAAGTATAGAACTCAGTCGAAAAGAAAATCCTAACAAAGCAAATGCATCAATTGTAGCAAGTCTAGGTTTGACTCACATGAACCAAGGTAACTACGAGGAAGCGATACAATGGCAAAAATCTGAATTAGAAATTTGCAAACGTAATCACGATTCTCAAGGAATGGCAAGTCTCTATACAAACATGGGAATTGTTTATTTTGAAAAGGGAGATTATGATGAAGCATTGACTTGCTACGAGAAAGGACTAAAATTAAGTGAAGAGTTAGGAAATAAATTATTAGTCTCTATTGCTATAGGTTGTATCGGAAGTGTATATCAGCACAAAGGAAATTATGCAAAAGCGTCTGAGAATTTTTTAAAAGATTTGACAATATGCGAGGAATTAGGAGACAAGCAAGGAATAGCAATTGCATTAGGATTATTAGGAGAATTACGAAGTGAGGAAGGAGAATTTGATTTAGCAATTGACTACTTAAAAAGAAATCTTAATCTATCGGAAGAACTAAATTATCGGAAAGGAATTGCTAAAGCTGTAAATGCACTAGGCGATATTTTTATGGCAAAAAAAGAATATCAAAAAGCGATAGACTATTATAATAGAGCAATCGAAGTAGCTCGAGAAATTAATAATAAATTGGTTTTAGCAGAAAGTCTGATAGAAAAAGGCGAAGCATTAATTGAAGCAGAAAGAATGATAGAAGCTCAATCTATTCATGATGAAGCGATGACGATCACAGCAGACTTGGGTAATTTAGATATGATTTTTAAAGGAAAAATATTTTCTGCTAAATTTTATTTTGCATTGAATAAGAAAGAAGAAGCTCAAGATGTTTTACAAAAACTAGCTAAACATTACAATAGTAATTTTGAAAAAGCTGCTATCTATTTTTGGTTATATCAAATTACCCAAAAAAATATATACAAAAATAAGTCCCTCCAACGTTATACTAAACTCCATGAGGAAGCGCCCCTACATCTATTTAAAGAGCGTATTAAAGAACTGAGCTAAACACCTTGACAAAAAATATTCTTTAATGATTTTTTAAAGAATCACATGACGAGGTAATACTCACAAAAATTTATTTCATGAAATTTTTCGTTTATTTATTTCTTTTAGGAATCACCTTTGTGAATTGCAAAGCCCAATTATCTAATACTCAAAAAACCAATCCTGAATATAAAGTCAATCAACCTTCTCGGACTTTTGAAATGCCTGAAGGCTTAAAAGAGATTTCAGGTTTGACCATTTCAAAAGATGGAAAATATATTTACGCAGTTAGTGATGAGTATGGATTGATTTATTCAATCAATAAAAAAACAGGAGAGCAAGAGCGTAAAATAAGATTTCATACCGATGGTGATTACGAAGGAATAGAAGTAGTGGATGATAAAATATATTTGGTAAAGAGCACAGGAACACTTTATGAAGTTGATGATTTTAAAAGTGATTCTACTACTTGTAAAAAACATAAACACCTTCTAAAGAAAGAAAATAATATTGAAGGTTTAGCTTATGATGCTCAAAATGATCGCTTACTATTTGCTTGTAAAGGAATTCCTTGTTTGGAAAAAGATGCAATGCATCCAAAGTGTAACACCTGTAAAGCAGTTTTTAGTTTTGATTTGAAAACTAACCAGTTTGTAGAAAAACCAGTTTTTGAAATTACAGAAGAAGCTACGTTAGATTTTTTAAAAAATAATAAATCTGCTGAAGAGTTAAAGAAATGGAAAAAATATATAACGCCCGAAAATGAAAAATTTGCGTTCAATCCTTCAGCTATTGCTATTCATCCTTTGACTAAGAATATTTATATTTTAGCTTCAAAAGGAAAAACATTTATGGTTATAAATCCGAAAGGAAAGATCATCAAAATGGAAAAACTTGATAAAAAAATTCATACTCAACCAGAAGGTTTAGCCTTTGATAATAATGGATTAATGTATATCAGCAATGAAGGGAAAAAAGGAAGCAAAGGAAAAATACTTGTTTTTAATTTAGAAAACTAAATTTAGAAACAACGTCAATTCAAATGAAAAAAGGTTAATCAGTAACAAAACTGATTAACCTTTTTTTATAAAATTAAAGAATACGAATTACTTCGCCATCAATTTAATTTGAAGTGAAATATCATCGCTGATAATTTTATCACCGATAGCACCAGCTAAACCTGAGCTAAATTTAATATCCCATTCAGTTCTGTTAATTGTGAATTTACTAGAAATAGCTTCTAATGTTCCATCCGCTTTAGCAACAACTAATGCAGGGAATGTAACACTTTTAGAAATACCTTTCAAAGTTAAATTCCCAGTAATTGAACAATTTGCATCATCTGTATCTAAGTCAGCAACAGAAGTAATAGCAAAACTTGCAGTAGGAAAATTAGCAACATCAAAGAAGTCTGCATTTTTTAAGTGCCCTTCTAAATTACTTGCTTTTCCAGGTTCAGGAATATCAGTATTTTTAATTGTGTTCATATCAATTGTGAAATTTCCACTTTTGATTTTATGACCTTCAGCGGCTAGCATACCATTTTTAACATTCAAAGTACCTGAATGTCCGTAAGCTACTTTTGTTCCTGTCCAATTGATAACACCTTCAGTAACAGTATAACTTTTTGCAGCAGCGGGTGCAGTAGCAGTAGTACTTACTGCATCACCAGTTTTGGCAGCCTTACCTTTATCGCCTTTACAACTAGCTAATAAAGCTAACACCATAAATACGTAAGAAAATTTAAGTAATGTCCTCATGATAAATTTTTATTTGTGAATTTAAAAAAATGTAAATGTCTAATAAATCGCAAATTTATACTTTAAAAAGTATTTTGCACCTTAAATGTTTAAAAAAGTAATAATATTTTAAGTACTTGGACATAAGTAATCAGGTATTTTGACCGAGGTTATTTTTTTGTTTAATCGAGGCACAAAAAACGGAGCTACCCC
>JALZVK010000414.1 GCA_023301005.1 Saprospiraceae bacterium
TTTATGAAACTTTTAATGTGTGCTATACGAATAGTGATTATTGTTATTTGAGTATATATGATAGCTAAATTTCCAAATCCAGGGACTCCACCATTCACAAGTGGAATAGCATTTATACTTATTTGAACATATCTAAAGCTTCAGTCTTGCTCTAGTTCATCATGTTCTTGTAAGAAAAATAAAGATTAAAATTAGTTAAATTAGATAATAATTAATCTAATTATCAAGCGAAAATATATATATTATCTTGATTTTGTATATAGTGAGTATATAATACGTGTATATTTTATATACCTAAATATTTAGAAATGTTATATATAGATAAGAAAGACACGAGGCTTGTTAATTTTGATATGGGAGATGTGAAAATAAATTTTGTGAACAAGGATAATACTTTGTGGTTCACAAAGAAAGAGCTTGCAAACTTCTTCGAAGTAGAGAAGAGTGAGATAAGACAATGACTCAGTGATATTGCGTATGATGAGATATTTATAGAATGAAGAAAGAAAAAATATTATAGTCTTAATACTGTGATAGTGCTTGGATATAGATTAAAAAAATTCAAACAAACAAAGATTTTAAATCTTATACATATGTATGTAAAAGTACAAACACCTAATAAGTCACTTCTTTCAAGAGTAAAAAATTCATTTGATTCATATGATTATAGTATTCGTAATATTGTAAACATATAAAACGTGAGAATTGATTGAAAACAGTAAGAAAATTAATACAATAAAAGTATTAATTTTTTGTATTAATATATTTCTATGACTTTGATATCTTTTCTCACATGCATAATAACGACATGAATAGCAATATGGCTTATGTGAAGCTATATTTCTAAACAATGATTAGAGGAGCCTGACTACACTATTATCTTAGAGGAAAATTGATATGAGATACGTAATTATTCACCAAGAATAGTAGCAGAAGTAGAAGTAAGGTGACCATATGAAGAAGCTTTGAATGACTGATTTCGTTTGCTCGCAGGATATATATTTGGCTGAAATAGGACAAAGAGTTCTATTAATATGACAGCCCGAGTTATAGAAAAAAAATCTGAAAAAATACGTATGACCTCACCAGTATCAGATATTAAGGGATACTGAAATGAAAGAATAGTTCAGTTTACGATGCCCAAAGGATATATAATAGAAACTCTTCCTGTTCCTGATGATAGTAGAGTTCAGATCCGAGAAATAGATTCTAAAAAAATGGTGGCACTCAGATATACTGGTTGGACTTCAGAAAAAATAGTAGAAAAGAAAAAACTTCTCCTCTGAGAACTCCTAGAAAAAGAGAACTATACCACAGTATGAGACTTTATCTCAGCACAATATAATCCTCCATTTTCATTCCCTCTCATGAGAAGAAATGAAATACTCATAGAGATAGAGTAGTAGAATACTCCTTTAAAAGCCCTGAAAATAGGGCTTTTTATTTTCCTATTAATTTTATATTAAAAAACATTTCAATTATTTGACAAGTATAAAAAAGTATGAGAAGATGTACTTACAATTAATAAATTAGAAATAAATTTACTAAAAAGTAAATACCTAATAAATCTAATCTATTACTTATATTTTACAAAAACTATATGAAGTCTATAGCAAAACAAATACACAAGAAATATAAAAGCTTAAAGTTCCATGTTAAGATCGTGTATCTTACAAGAATTAACACAATGTTACTTCTAAAGAACTTTTCCACACTCCAACATATTTTCGCTCCTAAAAAAGTGATCGCGGCTCTTTCTCTTATGACTGTTGCATGATCATGGATGCCAATTTATAACCTAACAAGAGCATCAGAAAAAATCGTATATCCTATACAGGAAATGTCGAAGCTTGATTGTAGATTTCAAAAGTTTTCAGAATTAACAGCTGATTGTAAAAGACAACTTCCAATACTCAAGACTTCAGATTACTCAAAGTATGTAACTCAAGGTTGAGGGTATAATGATTTTACAAGAATCTATACAGTATTATGGGGATCGAGTTATAAGTACTGATGGGATGTTTGAAATGGAGGACATTTAGGAACTGATATTGCAAGTGCTGAGGGAACGCCTGTATATGCAATAGCTGATGGAAAAATACTTCATGCTAAATTTATGCCAGGATGGGGGAATAATGTAAGTATTGAACATGAAATCGATGGAAAAATGGTAGTTTCAAACTATTCTCACCTTCATGTCATTAATGCAACAACTGGTGCAACAGTAAAAGCTGGTACAAAAATCTGAGAAGTAGGGAACACTGGGAATTCATTTTGAAATCATCTACATTTTCAAATAGATTTAGATACACCTTTTCATCCGTATTATTACGATTACGCAAAATGTCCATATTCTTTTAGTCAAATATCAGAATCAGACTTATGTTTTCATGAACTTGCTAAAAACACAATTGATCCACTCGCATTTTTAGAATCAAAATGAGCGATATTGGATAAAGTAAACTATGTAGAAACTACGAGTTCAAATACGAACTCAAGCACTCTCACTAATTCGTCATCATCTTCATCTAGTCAAGATCTCCCAGCTATCTTATATACCTATGTACACGAAGATTCTGAAAGAGACGATATAGAAAAATTACAAGAAGTACTCAAAGATATGTGAGTATATGAAGGTAATATTTCAGGAGACTATATAGATATTAAACAAACACTTATAGCATACCAAATCAAAAAAGATGTGGTGGTTGATCAATACTCGGTTTGAGCATGATACTTTGGACCAAAAACAAGAGCTGTAGTACAAGCTGATTATAAAGAATATTTAGAAGGAGAAGAGTTTGATAACCCAATCGAATTTACATCTACAAGACTATGAGGAGTTTCAGATGATGTAATTACTTCAAATGATGAACCAGAAATAGAAAACAATATTAAAATAGAAAAAATTGAGAGAACAGAAATACTTACAAGGGAAGAAATAGAGGAAAGAGAAGTAAACGAATTTAAAGAAAACTATGATATAGACTTAAGTTTTGACGGAAGTTTAGGAAATATAGGACTTGATAAAATAGAAAATATTGTTTTTACAATAAATAAAGCAAACGGAAGACCATTTAAAGGAACCACACCTGGAAATATTACTATCGAAGCAGATACGAGTATTGTAAAAGTTTTCCCAAATAGTTTCTATAACTTTACAAATGGGAAAAGAGATATAAGTATCTCAGGTCTCAGAGAAGGGACAACATCACTTATTGTAAAAATGTGAGATGTTGAGTTGAAAAAGTTTCAAGTAAAAGTATTCAATGGGGAATTAAAGATTGTTCCAAAATATTGATCAGTACTTACAGAGAAAAAAATAGTATTCTGAGAAGAGAAAACAGGAGTTGTAGTACTAAAAGACGAAGAAGCAAGAAATCTTATTAACCTAAGGTATGAATGAGAATATATTCTTAGATCTGATTCTGATACAACATTTTGTATGAAAGCAACGGATCTACTGGGGATATATGATGCTGTAGATGAACAATGTTTAGCAGAAGAATACAAAGATGAAATACATTTTTCATACAACGATACTGCAGGAGGGCTTCTCCTCTTTGATTACAAAATTGCAAGTGGTGATGCGAGTATGCAACTTATTAATAAAGCTGACAATACTGAAATGTCAGACAGAAAACTTTTGGTAACAAATCCAAAAGGACTTGATGATAGCTATGAATATACAAGTGAAGTAGTAACACTTCTCGAACAAGGGATACTTGATGGGATTTCAAGAGGATATTTTCTCGAAGATAGAAATTTATCACAATACGATGCTTATAGTTGGATTCAAAATGCACTTGTAGTACTCAAAGATAATGCAGATTCAGAATGAAAAAAAGCACAAATACAAGAACGTATAGACGTGATTTCAACAATAAAAACTTCTAAATCTACCTATCTCTCAAGAAGTGATTTTCTTATAACAGCAACAGAGGCACTTGTCTTTGATGATGTTATCCCAGAAGTAACTATTCAATATAGAGATCTAGGTGAGGTTGAAAACTGAATCGCAAACCTTGCGTTTGATTCTCAAAATACATGGAAAGATAGATTCGGAGAAAATTATTACAGACCAAAAGAAAAGATAAGTAGATGAGA
>JALZVK010000415.1 GCA_023301005.1 Saprospiraceae bacterium
GTTTTTTATTTTCCAAAACAAAATTCAAATATTGATTTGTCCGAGTATCTGCTTGCTATTAAAACTGGTGATGTCAATTCAAGTGCAGTTTTATTTGCACCTAATCAGCAAGCAGATACTCGGACAAATCAATATTTGAATTTTGTTTTGGAAAATAAAAAACTCAAAGTAGGTGATGAAGTGACGATTCCATTTATTGTAAAAGATTTCAATGACATCACAGGTTATCAAATGAGTTTAGATTTTGATGTAAGTGCTTTGGATTTTGTGGAAGCGATTCCAAATGTAATGAGCGATTTACCAAAAGAAGATTTTGGAATTTCGAAAATTGAAGAAGGAAAGATTTTGATGAATTGGGTTGCTGGAAATGCGATTGACTTAACTGACCAAACGGAGCTATTTAGTTTCGTATTTAAAATCAAAAAAGATATTCAATTAAGCGAAGCGATTGAATTATCAGATGTTGGATTAAGAACGGAAGCGTATAATGAAGTAAATGATTTTCTAAGAATACAATTGGAGTATAATCAAGAAGTTGAGTTAGTTGAAAATGCTATTTCTAATATTGCTTTTTCTCCAAATCCATTTTCTAATAATTTGACTTTAAGTTTAGAGTCTAAAAAATCAGAGCAAGGAAAAATTATTTTCTACGATGAAGTTGGACGAGTTTTAAAATCTCAAACTTTAGATTTACAAAAAGGAGAAAACCAAATCGGTTTTAATTTTTCAAATGAAAAATATTCAGGTTTGATTTTTTATAAATTAAAAACGGAAAGTGGGGAAGGAGCTGGGAAGTTGTTGAGGTTGTAGAGCTTTTGAAAAAGGGAACTAACTTTTTACTAAACAATCTTAGACACCTTGCGGAGCAAGGCGCTAGCGGTTTCGATAGAAGTTGTAATGAATTCAAATGAATAAACCAAGCGTAGGCATCGGCGTAATTATACAAAACAAAAACAATCAAATCCTAATCGGTAAAAGAAAAGGAAGTCACGCTCCATACTATTCCATCCCTGGAGGTCATATTGAAAATGGAGAAACATTCGAAGAAGCTGCCATTAGAGAAGTGTTCGAAGAAACTGGATTAAAGATTAAAAATCCAAAAGTAATTGCAGTTACCAATAACTTGAGAACTTATGCGAATGAAAACAAACACTACATTTCTATTAATCTTTTCACCAATGAGTTTGAGGGAAATTTAGAATTAAAAGAACCTGAAAAATGTGAAGCTTGGAATTGGTATCAAATTTCGGAAATTCCAAATCCGCAATTTGATGCGAGCGAGTTTGCGTTGGAATGTTTTGAAAAAGGTTTGTTTTATATTAAGAATCAGAGGTGAAGTGATTATCAATCAACACTAAGGTTAGATTATCAAAAAATGGAGACTATCATTTCTATTGAGATATATAATGAGTTGGGTAATATATTTACAAAGAAAATAATTAGGGCTGATGTGGATTGATGTGCTTAAAATTTAGAACTAAAAAAATCTTTTAAAAAACCCTCTCAACGGAACTTTTAATCCCTACTTTTGTTTAACCCTTCGTGATTAGATTTTCTACAAGAACTTATAATTTAGAAATAGAAAAAAAGAACATGCAACTCGAACCGAAAGACCTATATGAAAAGGTCGAATTTGATAAAGTAATTGAATTATTACAAAAGGAGTGTCTAGGAGAATTGGGAAAGCTTGCCATTCAACACTTACCTATATTGACCGATCCTACAGAGATTCAAGTAAGACTTCTAGAGGTTAATGAATTTAAATTAAACATAGATGAAAATGATGGTTTTCCGATTACTTCTTATGAAGACTTAGAGGAAGACTTAAAGCATTTGGAAATAGATGGTTCTGTTTTGACGACAGAAGGATTACAAAGAATCAATACTATTTTGATTTCTATTCGAGGGGTTTTTAAGTTTTTTAATGCGAAGCGAAAAGAGATTTATCCTAATCTTTTTAATATCATTCGAGATGTTGTTTTTGATGCGGAATTGATCAAGGCAATTGAAAAAGTAATTGACGAGGAAGGAAAAATAAAATCTGATGCCTCTGATGAATTTTTAAAAATCAGCAAAGGAATCGGAGCGAAGCAACGAGAGTTAGATAAAGTCTTCCGAGCTATCATTACTAAATATAGAAACCAAGGTTGGCTGAGTGATAATGTCGAAAGTTTTAGAAATGGTCGAAGAGTATTGAGTGTTCCTTCGGAACATAAAAGAAAAATTCGAGGAATCATACATGATGAATCTACAACTAAGAAAACTGCCTTTATAGAACCTGAAGCGATCATCGATATCAACAATGATATTTTTGATTTAGAGACGGAACAGAAGCGAGAGATTTATCGAATCCTAAGAGAGTTGAGTACAGTCTTGCGACCTTATGTTTCTCTTTTAAAAAGTTATCAAGACTTGATGGTTCGATATGACATCATCCAATCCAAAGGTCGCCTTGCAGTAAAAATGAACGCTAATCTTCCCAAATTAAAAAAGCATCCTCACTTCGGAATTAAGACTGCCTTCCATCCACTTTTGTTTTTAAAAAATAAAGAATTAAAAAAAGAGACTGTTCCTTTCGATTTGATTTTACATAACAAAAATCGAATCCTAATGCTTTCAGGACCGAATGCAGGAGGGAAATCTGTTACGATGAAAACAGTAGGTTTGATTCAATTGATGATGCAAGCAGGTATGTTGATTCCTGTTGATCCAGAATCGGAAATGGGAATTTATAATAAGATGTTTGCGGACATTGGAGATCAACAATCTTTGGAAGATGACTTGAGTACGTATAGTTCGAGATTGCAGAATATGAAAACGTTTTTGGAGGCGGCGGATTCTGATACTTTGGTTTTGATCGATGAGTTTGGATCGGGAACTGATCCTAAAATAGGAGGTGCAATTGCTGAAGCAATTTTAAAGGAATTAAATCATAAAAAAATATTTGGAGTCATTACGACGCACTATTCTAATCTGAAAATATTTTCATTTAATACACATGGAATTGTCAATGGTTCGATGACTTTTGATAAGGATAATTTGACACCTACTTACGAAATGAAAGTGGGACGACCTGGTAGTTCTTATGCTTTTGAAATTGCAAAGAAGACTGGTTTAAATAAAAAAGTGTTGAGCTATGCTCGACATAAAACGGGTAAGAATGAAAAAGCGGTTGATCAATTATTGATTGATTTGCAGAGAGAGAAACAGGAGTTGGAGGAGAAACTTCAAAAGATGACGGAGCGTGAAAAGAAGTTGGAGAAGTTGATTAAGAATTATGAAAACATGTATCGGGAGTTGGAGTTTAATCGAAAAAAATTAAAACTCAAAAGCAAAGAGCAAGAGCTGCAACAAGTTGCACGTGATAATAAAGAATTCGAAAAGCTGATTCGTGAAATCAAAGAGGAAAAGAATTTAGAAAAAGCTAAAGAGATGGCTGCTCAAGTGAGAGCGCAACGATCTGATTTGGTTGAGAATGTGGATGAACTTAGAGAGAAAGTTTATTATGAACCAACTGCTAGTAAAGCGAAAAATGCTGATATCAAAGTTGGTGATTATGTAAAATTAAGATCAGGTGGAGCAACTGGTACTGTTGAATCTATCAATAAAAAAAAGGTGGTTGTTTTGATGGGCGTTATGAAAATGACTGCGAATCTTAAAGATGTCATTCCTGCAAAAGAACCTTTGGAAATTATTTCTTCTAAAAGAGTGAAAACGGATACTATCGAAACTAGTGTGAAATTTGAATCTCAAATTGACTTGCGTGGTATGACTAAAAGTGAATCACTTAAACTCGTAGAATCTTTTGTGGATAAGGCTTTGATGACGAGTGCGACTCATTTGAAAATATTACATGGTAAAGGAACTGGTGTACTAAGAGATGCGGTGAAAATGAAATTGAGGGAATACTCGGATTCGATTTCTAATGTTTATCATCCTCGTAGGGAAGAAGGTGGTGATGGGATTACTATTGTGGAGTTTTAAGTTTTGTTTGATTTTTTTTGAACATTCGAGCAATCGAACATTCGAACATTCGAATTATGAAGTTTTTACGCGTTTACTTTTTTTACGATTTATCTGAATATCGAACAAGGAACAAGGATTTGAGAAGTATGAAGTTTTTACGAACTGACTTGTTACTAAACTTGATTTAGATTTTATTTACTTCGTAAATGTATTGTTATATTTCTTCTTTTAAATGGGAAACCGAAATATTCTTTTTGAATATTTCGGCTTCTTGTTTTTTTTATAAATTATTGGGCAGTTTTATTTTCTAAAATATTCGAATTCCTTTCCGTCATAACGTCCTACACCTTCTAAATTTCCGAACCATATATTGCCTTTTGAATCTTCTTCGATTCCGAATAGCATTCCGATATTTGGATTTATTATAGTAGGTGTCATTTTTATTAATGGAGTAATAAAATTGTCATATCGAACTAATGCCCATGAACCCATATTTTTATTAACAGTTGAACTAGTCCAAATCCTTCCTTTGCTATCTTCGTAAATGTATCCAACGAACTCTGTGGAATGATTTGTAAATGTATTGTTATGGTAAGTGAAGAGTCCGTCATTTCCGCCGAGCCAAATATTTCCTTTTTTATCTTTTATAATGGAACGAACATTATTGAATGGGCGATCTTCATTAGTAATAGTTGTAAATTCTTTTCCATCAAAAGTAAAAGCTGTACCTCTTGTTACTATCCATAAGTCACCATTATCATCTTCTATAATAGAGTTGATATCATTGTTATTTGTTCCACCTTCGATGATATAACTCTTGAAGTCTTTTCCATTATATCTACTAAGTCCATTCATTGTACCTACCCAAATATTTCCTTTCTTATCTTCATAAAAACATCCTATTCTATTAGACGCTAATTTATCTTCTGTAGTGTAATTAGTAAATTCCTTACCATCATAAAAATATACTCCACCACCAATTGTACCAAACCATAAATTCCCTTTAGTGTCTTCTAAAATGGTAAAAATATGATGCCTTCTTAATGAATCTTTATTGGTGTAATTAGTGAAAGTTGTTCCATCGTATTTTAAAATTCCTTCCCAAGAGGCTAACCAGATATTTCCATTTTTATCTTCTAGAATTTTTCTAGTAATACTTTGAGGTCCAATAGATTGTGAGGTATATTCCGTTTCTTTAAAATAAGGATCGAAATCTTTAGATATTTTTTGAGGTGGAATTATTTCCTTTTTTTCTTCCGTTTGAGCCTTGATTTCTTTTGGCGGTTGTTCTACTTTTTTAATTTTCTTTTTAGCGGTGATTTCTCTAATTGATTTTTCTGCCTGTCCATTGCAGGAGGAATTGATAATTAAAAAAGATAAAAGGAAGTAGAAAGGGAAGATGTATTTCATAACTTAATCTCTAATAGGTGAAGGATAAAAATTTAGACAAAGATACAAACAAGAAACCCGAATATTCTAAACTTAGAATATTCGGGTTTCTGTATGATTAGGTTTTTTAAATTTTAAATCTTTACAAATTTCCTAACCAACTGCCCATTCTCGTTTTTAATTTTAACAAAATAAATTCCCGCAGGGAATAGAGAAGTATTGAAGGTAACTTCATCTTTAGTTTGCAAAATTTGATTCTTCTCTAACAATACCTTTCCGTTAGTATTGATGATTTCTAATTGGTAGTTACCAGTTTGTTCTATTTCTAAATTAATCTGTAACAATGCTTTTACAGGATTAGGAAAAATAGAAATAGTTTGAATTTCTTTTAATTCATTCGTAGATGTAAAATCTACAGTCAAAGGCATTGAAGTTGCAAAACAACCATTATCATCTTGAGTAGCTACGTGATAATCTCCTGATGAAGTAATCTCAATAGTTTGACCATTAGCATTAGGAATCAATACACCATCTAAGTACCATTGGTAGAAATTAGCTGATGATGATTCTATAGTATTTCCAGTAGCTGCAATCGTAGGAACTACAGGTTGGTAAACTGTAATATCAAGATTCGTAGAACTTGAACAACCAGTCGCATCATCCAATATATTCAATGTATAAGTACCGTTTGAAGTTACTTGAATTTGACTAACATTATCAAATGCTAAAGAATCTGAAGTCCAAGTATATACTGGAAATGTTGCATCAGTAGAAGCATTTAGATTTAAGAAATTACCTTGACAAAATTCTGTTGGACCTTGCGGAGTAATTACCGAAGTAGGTAAGTCAAATAAGTCCACAACAAATGCTGGACTGATAGAAGAACAACCATTCAATGTAGATGCTACTTGATAAGTTCCACTTTCTGTAATGGTAAGAGTATTAGAGCTGCCGATTGAAGTTCCATCTTTTAACCAATCATAATTATCGTATCCTGATGGAATTTCAACGATAATAACCTCACCTGTACATGCTTGAATATTGCTAGTCGGAACGCTTGAAAAATCAGCAGAAGGTTTGATTTCTACGATGGTCTCATTTGATGTTTTTTCACAACCTCTGTTCGCAACTATTGCAGAGTAAGTTCCTGAAGTATATACAACTAACTCGTTAGATGATTCTGATAAAACAACTCCATCTTGCATCCAAGTATATTTTTCTATTCCAGTAGGTAAACTTAAAACAACTGAATCACCTGAACAAATTTCAGAAGTCACCATAGGTAAACTATTCGAAACATCTGGCGTACTCGGAGGATCAATATTAGCTATTGGAATCGAAGCATCTAATTCTAAAACAAACAATCCTGATTCAATATCAGATGCTAAAATTCTACCTGATGGAAGAAATGGATAAGCTCCCCAATTTCCATTATAACCATTGTAAGTTGTATTATCAGGATGAGTATCATAGTAAGCAACTTGCTGCGGATTAAGTGGATCAGAAACATCAAAGACTTGTAATCCATCTTCATAGTAAGAACAGAACAATAAATCACCTCTTAAGAAAGGATTGTGAGGCGTGTTGTTATTATCGTTTGATAAGAGTGGAAATTTAAAAGTCAAATCAATCTCAATTGCTCCCATACTCATTTGAGTTAAATCCATAACTCCTAATGGTCTTCCTGTAGGAACTTCCTCTGCATATATCGCATAACTTCCATCCTCCGACACCCAGCTACTATGATTATACCCGCCTGTATTTTGTGAAGCTATAAGAATTGGAGTAGTTGGATCATTTAAGTCCCAAATAAAAAATCCTAAGTTACCATGCGAGCAATAAGCAACATTATCTCTTACAAAAATATCATGAACATAACCTGCACCTGAATTTGGATTAGCAGGTAAATTGATGGCTGATAATAAAGTTGGATTATCAGGATCAGCCGTCAAATCGAAAATGATAACGCCACCGCTTTGAGTATTTGCACCTACGACATATAGTCTACCATTTGGTTCATCAATGTAAATATTATGAGCAGATCCAAAATAATCTGTAATCTGACTACTCTTAGTTACAGTACCTGGTAAACCACTCAAATCAAAAACTATTAACCCTTCACTAGAAAAATCTGAAACAGCATAAGCCCGATCATGATAAGTTTTCATATCTCTCCAAATCGTAGTATCACCGCCTACAAAACTTGCAATTTCAACTATATTAGTTGGATCACTCAAATCCAAAAAATGTACTTTACTTGCTGATCCTAAAATTCCATATTCACCTCCATCACAATCCACATAGCCCCATACATCATTGTATTGAACAGAACCTGACATAGCAAGAGTATCATCATCCCAATTAGCTAGAACTGTCATATTGAGTGCAGGTTGAGCATAGGAAGTAATTATAAAAATAAATAAAGTAAGGAAGGTAAATAAGATTCTCATAATGAAAAAGATTAGGTGTTTTTAATTGAAATATAAACTATATATGGAACAGAAATAGTGCCAGTTCAAGGCTTTAAGTTGTCAAATATAGGAATATTTTAAAGTGTTTTTTGTAGTTTAATTTCCACTTTAAAAATTAAAAAAACTTTACCTATTTTTGAGATTCATTATTACAATATGGCAAAAGAAAAATTATTAGAAGTTGTTGATTTACAGACTCATTTCTTTACGGAAGAAGGAACGGTCAAAGCAGTAAATAAAGTTAGTTTTACTTTATATCGAGGAGAGACTCTAGGTATAGTGGGAGAGTCGGGTTCGGGTAAATCTGTAACATCTTTATCCATTTTACAATTGGTTGCTCAACCTCCAGGAAAGATTGTAGGTGGGCAAATTATTTATTATCCAAAAGGGGAGGAGGCAATTGATTTATTGCAACTGACTGAAAAAGAAATGCAACATTATCGAGGTAATGAAATTGCTATGATTTTTCAAGAACCGATGACTTCTCTTAATCCTGTTTTTAAATGTGGAGCACAAGTCGCGGAGGCAATTATTTTACATCAAAAAGTAAGTAAGGCTGAAGCTAAAAAAATCACGATTGATTTATTTGAAAAAGTGCAACTACCAAATCCTGAGCGAATATTTAATTCCTATCCACATCAACTTTCAGGAGGACAAAAACAAAGAGTGATGATTGCCATGGCAATGAGTTGTAATCCAAATGTTCTGATTGCAGATGAACCGACCACCGCACTCGATGTAACTGTACAGAAAGCTATTTTGGATTTGATGAATGATTTGAAAAGAGATATAGATGCTTCTGTAATTTTTATTACTCATGACTTGGGAGTGATTGCAGAAATCGCAGATCAAGTCTTAGTGATGTTTAAAGGTAAAATAGTAGAGCAAGGAGATGTTGGAGATATATTTTTAAATCCTCAACATCCTTATACGAAGGGTTTGTTGGCCTGTCGACCACCTTTGGATTTTCGTTTAAATAAATTACCCGTGGTAGGTGATTTTATGGATTTTAAAAAAAATGAAAAGGGAGAATTTGAAATTACAAAAACAGAAAAAACGATTCAAGAAGTTGTCACTCAATTTAAAGTCAATCCATCATCAAGAGTAGAACGACAAAAACATTTAGAATCTCAATCTCCAATCCTACAAGTTAAAAATCTTAAAACATGGTTTCCATCTAAGAAGAATTTTTTTGGAAAAACATTGGAATGGGTCAAGGCAGTTGACGATATAAGTTTTGACGTTTACCCAGGGGAAACATTAGGATTGGTAGGAGAGTCAGGTTGTGGAAAAACGACACTTGGAAGGTCATTATTAAAATTGGTCAAAGCTGAAGAAGGTGAAGTGATTTTTGATGGAAAAAATATTTATGATTTATCAGAAAAAGAAATGAGAAATATGCGGAAGCATATGCAAATCATTTTTCAAGATCCATACTCATCGCTTAATCCTAGGATGACGATTGGAAATGCAATTATGGAACCGATGCAAGTCCATAATATATTAGCTAATAACGAAGAACGAAAAGCTAAAGTGATCGAGCTTTTAGAAACGGTAAGTTTGGAGGCAAAATATTTTAATAGATATCCGCATGAGTTTTCGGGAGGTCAAAGACAACGAATTTGTATAGCAAGAGCATTAGCTTTAAATCCGAAATTTATTATTTGTGATGAGTCGGTTTCTGCATTGGATGTAAGTGTACAAGCGCAGGTCTTGAATTTATTGATGGATTTAAGAGAACGATTTCAGTTTACTTATATTTTTATTTCACATGATTTGTCTGTGGTGAAATTTATGAGCGATAGAATGATAGTGATGAATCAAGGTAAAATAGAAGAAATGGGAGATGCTGATGAAATTTATAATCATCCTAAAAAGGAGTATACGCAAAAGTTAATTAATGCTATTCCGAAAGGAAGAAAAAAAGATTTAGAAATTAGGTTAAAGAATAAGGGGAATTAAAGGTGAAAGAATTGTTAATTCAATAAAATTAAAGCGAGTTGCAACTATATTTAGTTTATCTTTGTCTTTATAAATACACCTTTTATCCGATATTTAGGTGTCATAATCCATAAAACCATAATAATAGTGACTTTAACTTTATCTTAGGGTTACTATAGAAAAAACAACAAAAATGAAAAACAATAAAATTAAAACGGTATTATTTTCTTTGGTTATCATGATGAGCTTAAGCTCTTATTTGTTTTTAAATTCACTTTCTATTCCAATTCCTACATCAGATATTAACATTGAAGAAGTTGGATTGAATGATTTAACTAAACAAAATGAGGTAACCTTACCAGATGTACAAATAATCGAAAAAGGAGTAGAAATGATGAAAAGAGTTCTTCCTATTTCGCAATAAAATATTAAGTCAGCTACTAACAAAAAACGCAATTCAAAATATCATTTTGAATTGCGTTTTTTTATTGGGTAAATCATTTTTTGAAATATATTTTTTGATTTTCTAAATGGATAAAATTAAGTACTAAATTTTTCTATGAAAATATTATTGGTTAGCGGTTCTTCTCGTACAGGTTCTTCTAATATCCAATTATTAGAAGCCTTACCTTTTTTATTTCCACAACAAGACTTTTCTATATTTAAGATAGAAGAATTACCACTCTTTACTGCTGATGCAGATCATCATCCGTGGCATCCTAAAGTATTGGAATGGCGAAGTGCTGTGGCAGCGGCTGGTGGAGTTTTGATAAGTACGCCAGAGTATATTTATATTATGCCTGCTGCGTTAAAGAATGCGTTGGAATGGTTGACTACTTCTGGGGATTTAAATTATAAGCATGTAGTCGCTATGACTTTTTCGCCTCATGCTCCTAGAGGGAAGAAGGCGATGCAATCTTTGTTGTGGTCGTTACAGGCATTGGATGCGAGAATAGTTGTACAGTTGGAGTTGTATCAGGATGAGGTGGAGTTTGATAAAAAAGGGCGATTGGTGGAAGGGGAGAATGTTGATATATTGAGAGGTGCGGTGGAGATGTTATTGAGGTGATTTGGATATGTTGATTTTCTAAAAATGAGCAGATTATTTGTTGATGTATATTTTACTTTTCCAAAGTTTTCTTTCATTGGAAATTTTGAACAAAAAACCTAATAATACTTCCAAAATTTATTCCTCTAAAACTTCATGCGTTGGATTTTGATATTGATTCTTTCTGTTGGCTAGGGGAGTACTTCAAAAAAATCTGATTCATAACCATAAGAATCTAATAAATCTTCTGCAGCAAATATTTGTTTCGATGCTTCAAAAGCAGTCGCTCAAGAGATGATATAAGAATTATATATGTTCATATCGAGTTAAATATATTTTTTGTGGCAATCAGTCATAATTTTTGATGAAACTTTTATGAGTTTGAATTTAAATAAAATATTTGCTGCACTCAATTTAATATTTGATACTCGATAAACAATGAGATAGAATTTTATTAATAGAAGAATGATAGGGTGGATATTCAAAAAACATTACTTAACATAATATTAATTATAAGGTAATAATACGCAAAAGAAAAGCCCTGTAAATCTACAGAGCAATTCTTTTTCTATTTTGTAAGAGAATTCTTATAAACCTTCAATACGAGTTTTATACTCCTTAGATTTAGCGAAGTCATCTTTTCTAGCATATATCTCTTTAAGTGCTGTAAGTGTGTTATAATCTTTTGGATTAATTTCATCAGCTTTTAAGAAAAATGGTAATGCTTTTTCAAAGGCTGCAAGGAAATCTGATTTCAAACCATCAACTTCTTTAGCGCTAGCAGAAATTGGTAATTCATTGTATTTAGCAACTAAACCAGCAGCTTTGTTATAATTTAACTCACCAAGACTGTATAAAGCTTCAAAACTTTCATCATCAATTTCTAGAGCTTCGTTGTAGTATTTTTCAGCTTTTCCAAAGTAATCTTGAGCTTTTGTAACGTCTTTTTCTTTTTTATAAAAATCATTATAGACATTTCCCATTACAGCTCTTAAACTAGCATTATTAGGTTCTTTATCCATTGCCATTTGCAACTTACCTTCTAATGTTTTATAATCTCCTTTCTGTAAGTAGTAATTAATTTCGGAGAAAAGAAGGCTAGTATTTTCAGGATCGATAGCTCTACCCTCTTCTAAATATTTTAAAGCAGTCGTTTCGTCTTTCTCAATATTAGCTTTAAATAAAGCATCATATACTTCAATTTTCTTAGAACCAGCGTCATACATTTCTTTATATACAGTATTTGCTTCAGTATCCATTTTAGCTAATTGAGCACATACTGCTGAATAATAAGTCATTTCTTCAACTTTGTCATCAGTATCTAATAATGGGTTTCCTCCATTAGTCTTAACTAAATTAGATGCTTGAACTAAAGTGTAAAAAGTCTGATAAGCATTAGCATAATCTTTATTATTAGAATATAAAAGACTAGCAATATCATTTAAAAAAGTAGTATTCTTTTCTAATTCTTTAACAATTTTAAGTTTAGCTGCTTTCTTTTCAGTTAATTCTAAAGCTTTAGCATAAGAGCCAAATGCTTCGACAGATGCTGATGGATTTTTCACCATATAGTTTATTTCAGCATCGGGAGTACCAGCTAGTACATTTTGCTTCATAATATCATTTCTAGCAATAATATCTTGTTCAGCTATTGATTGTGAAATACTAGCTTTAGCCAACCATAATTCAGGCATCTTATCAGCTCCATCTAATTTCATTGCATCAGATATTGCAGCATTAGCTTCATCTAATTTCCCTATGTTTGATGATGGATCTAATGAGTATTTTTTTAATGCCTTTGTAGATGTTTTTAAAAGTTTTTTAATTGCTTTAGTATTGTCTTGAGCTTGTGTAGTACCAACTCCAACAATTAAAAATGTAAGTAATAAAAGGAATGTTTTTTTCATTTCTTCAGGTTTTAAAATTTATTGATTTGAATGTTTGTTTACCAAACGTGAAAAAAAGTCTTGTAAAAAGATTTAATCTAAAGACTATAATTAAGACGATCTACGACTTAATTATAGCACTTTTGATAGGTTAAATTATTAATTTTTTTTGTTAAAATCTGTTAATTAAAAGTCAAATCTCTTATTCCTCTTCTTGACCACTACCCTCTTTTTTAGGATTTTCGTCCGCATTTCCCTCTGGATTTTCTGTTTCTGCAACTGGTTCTGGAGCATCAGATTCAGAAATAACAGCAACATCAGCAATCGCATCAGATTCATCTAATCTAATAACTCTTACACCTTGTGTAGCACGTCCCATCACTCTGATTTCATTTACACCAGTACGAATCATAATTCCTTCTTTACTAGTAATCATTAAATCATCTTCATCTTTAACCGATTTTAAGGCGATGAGTGAACCAGTTTT
This sequence comes from Saprospiraceae bacterium, assembly GCA_023301005.1. Lineage (GTDB taxonomy): Bacteria > Bacteroidota > Bacteroidia > Chitinophagales > Saprospiraceae > CAJQQY01. The sequence goes on from JALZVK010000415.1 coordinate 13,189, forward strand.
CTCTGTAACTTGAATAGTTTTTACTCCTTTTCCTCCCCTATTTGTTACTCTATAATCTTCTAATTCAGTACGTTTTCCATTACCTTTCTCTGAAACCACCATGATTGTAGTTTCTTTATCATTAGCATCGACACATATTAAACCAATCATTTCGTCATTATCATCTGCTAATCTAATTCCTCTAACACCAGCAGCAGTTCGTCCCATTGCACGCACTTTAGATTCATTGAATCTAATAGCTCTACCACTCTTGATTGCCATTAAAATTTCTTGTGTACCATTAGTAAGTCTAGCTTCTAATAATGAATCACCTTCGTTAATAGTAATAGCATTAATACCGTTTGTACGAGGTCTTGAAAAAGCTTCAACTAATGTCTTTTTAATTAAACCTTTCTTAGTACCAAAAACGATATAATTATTATCAAGGAATTCTTTATCAGTTAAATCTTTGATTTTGATATATGCTTTTACTTTTTCCTCTTTAGGAATTGATAAGATATTTTGAATAACTCGACCACTTGAAGTTTTAGTTGCTTCTGGAATTTGATATACTCTTAACCAATGACATTTACCATTTTCTGTAAATAGTAATAGATAATTATGAGTAGATGCTACAAACATATGTTCGATAAAATCTTCATCACGAGTTTTACTTCCTCTTGAGCCTCTTCCTCCTCTTCCTTGTTTTCTATACTCGGCTACTTTTGTTCTTTTGATATAGCCAAGGTGAGAAATCGTAATGATTACTTCTTCGTCAGCAATTAAATCTTCTATATTAATTTCACCATCACCTGAATAATTAATTTCAGTTCTTCTTTCATCTCCATATCTTTCTTTAATATCTCTTAACTCTTCTTTGATGATATCTTCCTGCATAGTTTTACTAGCAAGGATTTCTTTTAAACTTGCAATAGTTTTTTGCAATTCATCATATTCAGATCTTACTTTATCTCTTTCAAGACCTGTAAGTTTTTGAAGACGCATTTCAAGAATAGCTTTCGCTTGAATTTCTGATAAACTAAATGTGCTCATCAAACCATTCTTCGCATCTTCTACTGTTTTTGAACTTCGAATTAAAGCAATTACTTCATCTAAATTATCAATTGCAATAAGTAACCCTTCTAAGATATGAGCTCTCTCTTCTGCTTTTTTAAGATCATATTGAGTTCTTCGAACTACTACTTCAATTCTAAACTCAACGAACTCAGTAATGAGTTGTTTTAAATTTAAAAGTATAGGACGTCCTTTTACTAATGCAATATTGTTTACACCGTAAGATGTTTGAAGCGGAGTAAATTTATACAATTGACTCAATATAACATTAGCCATTGCATCTCTCTTAACTTCTACTACAATTCTAAGTCCTGTTCTATCCGACTCATCCCTTACATCACTAATTCCTATAACTTTTTTATTATTAACTAAGTCAGCAATTTTCATTACCAAATTAGCTTTATTGACCTGATAAGGAATTTCTGATATTATAATAGTCTCTTTTCCAGTTTTACTTGTTTGGATTTCTGCTCTACCTCTTACTATAACTCTTCCTCTACCAGTATGAAAAGCTTCTCTTACACCATTGTAACCATATATTATTCCTCCTGTCGGAAAATCTGGAGCCTTAATATGTTCTGTTAATCCTTCAATTGTTATCTCAGGATCTTCAATAGTCGCAATAACACCATCAATCACTTCACTAAGGTTGTGAGGTAACATATTGGTTGCCATACCTACGGCAATACCTGAAGCTCCGTTAATTAATAAATTTGGAATTTTTGTCGGAAGGACTGTTGGTTCTTTGAGGGAATCATCAAAGTTGAGTTGAAAATCAACAGTATCTTTATTTAAGTCAGAAAGAATTTCATCACTAATTCTTTTTAATCTTGCCTCGGTATATCTCATTGCGGCAGGACTATCACCATCCATTGAACCGAAATTACCTTGACCATCTACTAGTGGGTATCTTAATGACCAATTTTGAGCCATTCTCACCATTGCATCGTAAACAGAAGTGTCACCATGTGGGTGATATTTACCTAATACTTCTCCTACAATACGTGCAGATTTTTTGTGTGACTTGTTATATGAAAGACCTAAGTCAGTCATTCCATATAAAACCCTTCTGTGTACTGGCTTTAAGCCATCTCTAACATCTGGTAAAGCTCTAGAAACAATAACTGACATTGAATAATCAATGTAAGCTGATTTCATTTCATCTTCTATATTTACCGAAATAATTTTGCCGTCAGTTGCCATAAATATTTAGTGTTTCTCTGTTTAATAATCATCTTCTTGAAAAGACGTGCAAAGATACAAAAAATGGTCAACCTTGAGGAATAGAATACATAAAAAAAAGTCAGAGTCCCTTTCGGAACGCTGACTTTAACCAATAGAATTATGCGCCATTAATTTTGATTTACTTCGTAGCCATTACTACTTGTAAACCGCCATGAAACAAAAACTAATATTAAAAAGTAAGTAACCCTTCGTGTTGAAAATCGGTGCAGGAAAACATCTCCTACTCGCGTTCCTGCACCTTATATTAAATCAAAACTTATTTATTGTTTTAATGCAACTCTATATTCGTTAGCATCGTGACTATTATCAACCCAAAAGTTATAATCTCTCACCATTCTATCTAGATTTTTATATTGAAAATCTTTACTTCCAACTTTAGTATTCATAGCTTGGTAATCTTTAAATACTTTACCAGCTACTTTTCTAAAATCGTCTTTTTCAATTTTCACTAATTTATTGTTGTCATCTTTTATATAATAATGATAGCGGTAAGGTTGCTTTCTATTATTTCTAACTTCGATGTAATAACAATATAATGTTAGTGCTCCACTCTCCTCTCGTTGCATAAATACTGTTGTAGAACCAAACGGTTTCGGAGGATAATCTACTTTTTGTTGTTCGTAATGTATCCAACTCTTGTATTTGATACCTAAATCATCTTTATCAGTTGATTCGTAACCGTAACCTAAAAGCTCTTTTGCTTTATAAGTTTTCTTTTTTTCCGTTCTGGATGAAATGAAGGTAATTTTTACTTCATTGTCAGTAATGGAACCAGCAATGATTTCTCCTTCAATTTTTTCATTCTTCAATGTTATAATGTAACCCTCAGTTGATTCTGATTTAATGAAATATTCTTCAAAATCATAGGGGGAAACATTGGCATTAACATTGTAACATATTAGATTAAATAGGAATAGGATAGCTAAAGTCTTAATTAATCTCATATTTAAATTCTGGAAATAGGTTTTAATTGGTTATGTAAATTAGTTTTAATAAATCAAAGAATAAGTCCTGTCAAAAATTTAGTTTAGAGATTTTAATTAAACGGTTTTGAATAGTCTAAATATTAAAAAGTTCTATTCTGACAGGAACTTAATTCCTCGGTTTTTATGGAACGACCTCAATCGTTATGAACGCTAATTTATTCCCATCTTCAATTATTTTCACACACGTTTTATCTATTTTGTGACATTGCTAATTTTCTTTTTTCTTTTCTTTTTCTTTTTTTCAACTTTAAATCATTCTTCTTGTTTTATTATTAATTCATACAATCTTTATAAAGATTTTGTTTGTTATTGAGCTGATGACAAATTAAACATTTGTATTCTTCTTAAATTTATGCAAATCCATGTGACAAATTTTTCTAGTGAAATTTGTTTCATTTTTTTTATTTTTTTTTCAAAAAATTAAAAAAACAAAGTTTTACTTAAGAATGGAAGTTCAAAAGTTAAATCGTTTTGCTTCTTTAACAATCAGAATAATATCTTTGCACAAATTTTTTATAATTCATATTTAAAAAATAAATAATGGCAGAACATATAAAGCCTTACAGTCAACAGGAAAGTAAAAAAGGACAAGTTTCGAAAATGTTTGATAACATTGCACCTTACTATGATTTCCTCAATCGCTTTTTATCTTTAGGTATTGATACTATCTGGAGGAAGAAAGCAATTAATGAGTTGAAAGAATTGAATCCTAAAAAAATACTAGATGTGGCTACAGGTACAGGTGATGTCGCAATACAAATGGTAAAGAGTTTAGATCCTGAAGAAATAATTGGATTAGATATTTCGAAAGAAATGCTCGAAATAGGAAAAAAGAAGATTGATAAAAGAGAAATGTCTCATATTATCCAAATGGAAGTGGGCGATTCAGAAAATCTCAGGTTTGAAAACAATACATTTGATGCAATTACAGTTTCTTTTGGAGTAAGAAACTTTGAGAATTTAGAAAAGGGAATAAAGGAGATGAATCGAGTATTGAAAAAAGATGGCAAACTGATTGTATTAGAATTCTCTAGACCTTCTATATTTCCCTTCAAGCAGCTTTTTAATTTTTATTTTAAATATATACTTCCTTTGATAGGAAGACTAACTTCTAGTGATAGTAGAGCTTACAGTTATTTATATGAATCTGTTCAAGCTTTTCCTGAAGGAGATAATTTTATTAAGGTTTTAGAAAAAACTGGATTTAAATCAAATACATGCAAACGATTAAGCTTAGGAATCTGCTCCATCTACACGGGTACAAAATAATTACTGTAGCCCTTCTTTTCTTATTTGCAAGTCCAAATGCAAATAGCCAAGCGAATGCAAGAGGTAATTATAACTTCTTGGATTTTCAACAAAAGCCATATTACTTTGGTATCACCTTAGCCTCTAATACATCAAGATTTAGAATCTTTCATTCTAAAGATTTTATTTTAAATGATAGTATTTCTGTTGCGCAATCAGTTAAAGGCCCTGGATTCAATCTTGGGATTGTGAGTAATTTAAAAGTCGGAAAGTATTTCGATTTTAGATTCCTCCCTACCCTTTCATTTGCAGAAAGAAATATCGGCTATACAGGCACAAATACTGAAAGAAGACCTTATACTAGAAAAGTGGAATCTGTTTTTGTTGAACTTCCATTTCATATAAGGTATAAATCTGCTCCATTTAAGGATAAAAGAGTTTTTGTTATTTCTGGGGTAAAATACTCATTTGATGTAGCAAGTGATTCTAGGACAAGGCAAGCTAATGAATTAGTAAGAGTTGCTCCTACTGATTTTGCTTTTGAAGTAGGTGCAGGAGTTCAATTTTTCTTTCCTTACTTTATATTCTCTCCAGAATTTAAAGTTTCTCAAGGATTAGGAAATGTTTTGATCTTCAATGATGGATTAGATCAATCAACAGTAATTGAAAAAATAATTTCAAGAACGTTTACAGTTTCCCTTCATTTTGAAGGATAAAAAATATTAGTTTTTATATTTTTGTAAAAATGAAAAAGCTTTAGGTTTTAAAATCTAAAGCTTTTTTTATTGGTATGTTTATCTATTTAAAATAATCAAAGTAAGAAAATTTCGGATGAGTAAATATTGAAGTTGTTTTATAAGTTTGATGAATTTAGAAATAACTTCAATATATCATTTCAACAATCGTGTAATTATATTGTTATCTCAAATAAAAAACAGATGAGTTATAAAATAAATAAAACAGATGAAGAATGGCGAAATCAATTAACGCCAGAAGAATATCGAATACTTAGAGAAGCTGGGACGGAAAGACCTGGAACTGGTGAGTATAATAATTTTGATGAAACAGGCATATATTCTTGTGCAGGTTGTGGTTTTGAATTATTTAAAAGTGAACATAAATTTCACTCAGGATGTGGATGGCCAAGCTTTTGGGGAGAGTTGAATTCTGCCAATATCGAACATAAAAGAGACACTAGTCATTCAATGATTAGAACTGAATTATTGTGTTCGAATTGTGGTGGACATTTAGGACATATTTTTAATGATGGACCTGCTCCATCAGGACAAAGATATTGTATCAATTCTGTCAGTATAAAATTTAAATCCGAACAAACTAAAATCCATACTTTGGATTTAAATTTTTTAGGAGAAAGAGATACTATTGCTTCTTACCTTATAGAAACTGAGGATGGTCCAATTTTGATAGAAACTGGTCCACACTCTACCTATCCTAAATTAAAGTCAGAAATTCAAAAAGCTGGATTTCAACCAGAAGATATAAAACATGTTTTCCTTACTCATATACATCTTGATCATGCAGGTGCAGCTTGGGTATTTGCAAAGCATGGTGCAAAAATTTATGTCCATCCTAAAGGTGCCAAGCATTTAGCTTCTCCTGAAAAACTAATGAGTTCGGCTAAAAGAATTTATCAAGATAAAATGGATATGCTTTGGGGACAAATGAATCCAATTCCAGAAGAACAAGTTATAGCTATAGATGATAATAATATTTTTACATTTGGAAATACTACAGTAAAAGGCTGGTATACTCCTGGTCATGCTGTACATCATATTGCTTGGCAAATTGGAGATAAATTATTCGCAGGCGATGTAGCAGGTTGTAGAATTAATAAAGGAATTGTAGTTCCTCCTTGTCCTCCACCTGATATAAATATTGAGGATTGGGAATCTTCTATTCAATTGATTAGAGGAATGGATTTGAAAGAAATTTATTTAACTCATTATGGAAAGATTGATGATATTGATCCACATTTAACTGAGTTAGAAAAAAGATTAAGAGGTTGGGCGAATTGGATAAAACCTCATTTTGATAAAGGAACTCCTCCGCAAGAAATCACTCCTTTGTTTACAGAATTTGCAGCGCAAGAATTAAAAGATTTTGGAATTGATGAAGAAGGCGTTCGACAATATGAAGCTGCTAATCCTTCTTGGATGAGTGTTGTGGGCTTGCTTAGATATTGGAAAAAGAAAACTCAACCTAGTGCGTAATACTTCTTTTAGTATTTAAAATAAAACATCAATCATCCCGAATTTTCTATTTAGAAAATTCGGGATTTTTTTTTCAAATTAGATTATTAAAAGAGTTTTAAATTTTATTTTACATTTACACTAATCAACTACTTGATAAAATTTCTAAATCAAAACAAAACGATCATGCCTACTAATTTTTACATGCTATTCGTAACTGCACTTATTCCAATGTTTGTTGGAGCTATTTATTATAGTGACGCACTCTTAGGAAAAAGCTGGAAAGCAACTAATGGCTTTACTGATGAGTTCCTTGCTAAGGGAAATATGCCTTTAATATTAGGAGTGTCTTATATTTTTTCATTATTCATCACACTCAATCTATATGGAATGGTTATTCATCAAATGCATATTTTTCAAGTGATGCTTCCCCCTGGAGGTGCGGAATGGAGTGCAGAATTAAAAACTCAATATCATAGTTTGATGAGTCAATTTGGAGAAAACTATCGCTCATTTGGTCATGGTGCATTTCATGGTGTTATACTTGCGCTTCTTTTTGTTATGCCTCTTATTGGAATTAATTCATTATTCGAGAGAAGAGGTTGGAAGTATATTTTGATACATGGTGGTTATTGGTTAATCACTTTAGTATTGATGGGAGGTGTTCTTTGTTCTACTTTAGAATTTGATTTAGTACCTAAGTAAAATTCTTTATGATTGTATGCTTTTCGCTTTGCTTTTGTTATTTGGTTTCGCATAACAATATAACAATCAGCGAAGCGAAAACCATACAACCATAAATCTAAAACTCAGAAGGATTCATCTCTTTTATTCAGCTATATAGAACTATTCAAAATATAATCTACCTCTATTTTTTTGATATTATAAGTTGTAAATTTGTTCCAACTCAATCTTATGAAGTAATGGGAAACAGCAACCAACCTTCTGAAAATAAACCTTCACTTTCTGATAAAATATTGGATAAATTATTATCCATATTCAAATGGTGGAATGGTCTAGCTACCTTAAATGCAGACGATCCTATTCTCCTTGGCTTTTTTAAAATTTTTATTAGATTGGTTGGAATTATCATACTGATAATAATGTCTCCATTTGTTTTGCTCGCTTTATTTGTTGCATTTACAGCAGTCTTCTAATGTATTATCAGCATCTACTTCATCCCTTTTGGATCATAAGCTGTAGCTTATTTATTATCCACCAAATTACTCAAAAATTATTTTTATGGAATTTGACTTGGTTAGATAGTTACCTCGATCCTTTGTTATGTATGCCAATATTACTAGGTTTAATTTTAGCTGAACGAAGATTTATTTTAAAACATAACAATATGTACACGTTTTCTCTATTTGAAGTCTTAGTCATAACTTTAGCATTAGGAATTGTATTCGAAGAAGGATTCCCTAAATGGTCGAATCAATTTACCAAAGATTACATGGACTACTTTTTCTATTTTGTAGGAGCATTGTTATTTCACTTTTTTATAAATAAAAAACCACTTACGAAGTAAGTAAAAATATAAAGTAAAACAAGTCAACTCGTCCAACTTCAAAATTCGAATGTTCAAATGTTCTATTGCTCGAATGTTCTTATTTCCTCCCACTAATCTTAATTCCCAACTCCTTCCCCATCGCCGCTAATCTTTGCATATTTTTATTATCAACAAAACTAATTGAGATTCCAGTTTTACCACCACGAGCAGTTCGACCACTTCGATGTGTATAATATTCAGTTTGATCAGGTAATTCAAAATGAGCCACAAAAGCCAAACTATCAATATCAATTCCTCTTGCAGATAAATCCGTAGCCACCAAAATTTGAACTCTTTCCGCCTTAAAAGCTCTCATCACTTTATCTCTTTCTTTTTGCAAAAGATCACCATGCATACAATCCACTTCAAAATTTTTCGCCCGTAATTGTTTTGTTAACGTTTGAGTATTTTTTTTAGTTCTACAAAAGACCAAACCTCTCGCTTCATTCTGTCCTTTTAAAAATCGAATCAACCTATTCAATTTATCTTCTTTAGTACACAGCACAAACTCATGTGTAATATTTTTATTGACAATAGAATCTTTTTGCGCTCTGATACGATGCGCTTTTTTATCAATAAATTCATCAATCAAATCTCGAATTCCTTTTGGCATTGTCGCAGAAAATAACCAAGTGTTAACTTTGCCTTCTGTGAATTTTAAAATCTTAATTAGATCTTCTTTAAAGCCTTTCTTCAACATTTCGTCGGCTTCATCGAGCACTACAGTTTTGACATTGGATAAGTCAATTTCTTTTTTCTCTAATAGCTCAATCAATCGACCCGGAGTAGCTACGATAATATGAGTCGTTCTTCTGATAGCAATAATTTGCTTACCAATAGGTGCGCCACCATATACTGCCTCGGCGAATATTTTTTCAGTATATTTTGTAAAACGGAAAAGTTGTTTTTGAATTTGAAGACCTAATTCCCTTGTGGGACAAAGGATGAGTGCTTGAACTACTTTTTGCTCAGGATTTATTTTTTGTAAAATAGGTAAACCAAAAGCAGCAGTTTTTCCAGTACCTGTAGGAGCTTGTCCGACTAAATCAGTTTTCTCTTTTAGTAAAACAGGAATCACCTTTTCCTGAATTTCAGTAGGCTTAACTATATTTAATTCTTTTAAACCTTGATTTAATTTTTTCGAAACACCGAGTTCTAAAAATGTAGACATTTATTTTTTTTGCTGCAAAAGTAGTCATTTAGTTTTATTGTTTCGCTTCGCTATGGTTTTATTGTTATATGGTTTTTAAAAACAATATGACCATAGCGAAGCGAAACAATAAAGCCATAAGAGTCTTTACCAACTATCTAACATCCTTCGATTTTCTCCTTTCTCTAATTTAGGAATACTCTGCAAAGCTGTAACAATCCATTTACGGGAATCCTTTGGATCAATCACTTCATCAAATTCTAAAAAAGAGGCTGCGCTTATCGCTTTTCCTTTTTGATAAGAAGCTTTTACTAATTGCTCATAGAGTGCTTGTTTTTTAATAGGATCAACTTCGGCATCTAACTCTTTTTTAAATCCTAACTTAACCGCACCTTCTAATCCCATTGCTCCAAATTCTCCAGTCTGCCAAGCTACTGTAAAAAAAGATTCATGCAAACTTCCTCCAGCCATTGCCATCGCTCCCAATCCATACGCTTTACGTAAAACCATTGTTAGCATTGGTACTCGTAACGATGCTCCAACTATAAACATCCGAGAAGAATGTCGAACCATTGCAGTCTTTTCGCAATCGGGACCAACCATAAAACCTGGCGCATCACATAGCGATAAAATAGGAATTCCAAATGCATCACATAGCTGCATAAACCTTGCTGCCTTATCAGCAGCATCACTATCAATTGCGCCTCCAAGATGTCTCGTGCTATTAGTAATCAGTCCCATTGGTTTGCCTTCGATTCTGATAAAAGCAGTAACCATGTTTTTTGCAAAACCTCCTCTTATTTCGAGAACTGAATTATCATCAGCAAGTTGATTGATAATTTTAAAAACATCATAAGCGAACTTTCGATTTTCAGGAACTAAGTTTCTCAAATCTTCTTGATTGGAGCAAGTCCAATCTTTTATTGATCCTTGAAAATAGGAAACATATTTTTTAGCAACTGCCACTGCTTCCTTTTCATCTTTCACTAAAATATCAATGACACCATTTTCATATTGCATTTGAGCAGGACCGATTTCTTTAGGATGAAATTTTCCTAAACCGCCACCTTCGATCATAGCGGGGCCACCCATTCCTAAGGAAGTATTTTCAGTTGCAATAATGACATCAGAGCAACCCGCGATTGAAGCATTTCCAGCAAAACAATATCCTGATACAATTGCTATTCGAGGTATCACTCCACTCAATCGAGCATACTCTACAAAAGTCGAAATATCTAATCCTCCATTTGTAATAATATCAAAATCTACATCGCCAGGTCTTCCTCCTCCTCCTTCTGCAAAAAAGAAAAGTGGTCGCTTCGCCTTCTTCGCAACGGAAATCATTCTATCTGTTTTCTTATGATTAAATGCACCTTGAGTTCCAGCTAAGACAGTATAGTCGTAACTCATAACAATACATTTACATGCTTCTTCATTGAAGTCATTTCCATTGACTGAACCGATTCCTGTTATCAATCCATCAGCAGGAGTTTGTTGAATCAACTCTTCCATTGATTTCCTTTTCCGCTGTGCAGCAACAATTAAAGAACCAAACTCTACAAAAGAATCGCCATCACATAAATCTGTAATATTTTCTCTTGCTGTTCTTAAACCTTTAGCATGTCTTTTATCAACTTTATCTTTTCGATTTTCATCCAACAAAAAGGACTTTCGTTGGTATAGTTCTTTTAAATCATCTCGAAGTTCGGAAGGTTCTTTTTTCTTTTTCTTTGCCATTTTTATTTAAATGATAGGAATCAAGGTTTCAATTTTTAAACGGGATCGGTACTACCTACCTTTTTAATTATGGGTTATTTTTTACTTCTACAAATAGGGTCGCTCCGCTGGAGCTTTTCTTTTGTAAAAGGTCTGTAAGACCGTCCCTGTCTGTCGTCAATAAACTAACCCACAATTATAAGGTACGTAGTACTGATCCCGTTTGCAAATTTTAACTATAAATTCACATAAGTGATGAATTTGGAATAATTATAATTCTACAATGACGCACCTCCATCCAAAGTTATAGTTTGACCAGTAATAAATTTAGTATTTTCAGAGGCTAACCAAAGTACTGCTTCTGCAATTTCATCAGCTTGTCCGAATCTTTTCATTGGAACAAGTTTCAATAAAATTTCATCCATGTCAGGACGAGCACTTAATAATCTATCTAATAATGCAGACTTTGTATAACCTGGGCAAACTGCATTTACTCTGATATTTTTTGAAGCGTATTCTAATGCTGCTGATTTGGTCATTCCTACTACTGCAAATTTACTTGCGCTATAAGATAGATTTCTACCTGATGCTTTTAGTCCTGCGAGTGAAGCAATATTGACTACGCTTCCTCCTCCGTTTTCTAACATCTTTTGAATCGCTAATTTCATACAATAGAAAACTCCAGTTTGATTTACAGCGATTACGGAGTCCCAATCTTCGAGTGTATGCTCGGCAGTATTGAGCATTTTTTTAGGACCTATTCCAGCGTTGTTGACGATGACATCTAACTTTCCATAAACTTCAACTGTTGAGTTAATTAAGTTTTCGACTTCTTCATATTTGGCAACATTGGCTCCGATGACTAGAGCTGTTCCACCTACATCTGTAATCTCTTGAGCGACTTGATTTGCGCCTTCTAAGTTAATATCTGATAAGACTACGCTTGCTCCATTTTTTGCACATAGCTTAGCTGTTGCTGCTCCAATTCCTGAACCTGCTCCTGTAACTATTACGACTTTGTTTTCTAATTGCATTTATTATTTATT
>JALZVK010000416.1 GCA_023301005.1 Saprospiraceae bacterium
TTTTAGAATATTCTAATGCTGTGAGTATATCTTTTTTTCAAAATGAAAGATTGGTACAATCTAAAATATTAAGAGGCGAATATGTAGGTAAATATTTTGTATTTAAACCCAAAAAAGAAATTCCAGTCTTCACTTTATTATTTAATATTTTTAGGCAAAATACATCTAGAATAGGAATTCTTAAAAATGGGAATCTTGTAATTGATAACTATGGAGAAGGCTTTGCATGTATTGGTATTTTTCCAATCATGACGGCTGACGGATATGACTTAAAAATTGAGTTTGAAAAAATAGAATAGCATAATAAAAATTAGAGTCCTCAATATTTGTAAAATAAGAACTCCCAAATTTTGATGAATCAAAATTTGGGAGTTTCTGTTTATAAAAATAAAAATGAGCGCAGGCTCTAAAATTTCTAATCCAAAACAAAATCCCACATTCCGACCCTATTTTCATTTCCAATTACCATCTAATTAATCATTTACCAAACTATATCTTTTCACTCTCCCCGAAAATTTATTAAATTTTCTATCCTTCTTTTTTTCTTTAAATGCAGGAATTTCCACTACACTAATTTTTATCTCTTTCTCCGTAAATTCTTCTAAAGATAGAATTGTGGAAATGTTCATTATGTCCAATTCATAAGAAATTAAAATAGAGTGATTTATCAATTTTGAAATTTCTTTAGAATAGATTTGACAATCTTCAGTTAGCAATATATTTCTATTAAAATCCAACTTTGGCAATTCATCAGAGAAGATATATTTTTCAATTCCAAGTTCTCCTTTAACAATAAGTTGATTGCAAGAAAGATTAAATTTTGAAATAATGGTATCAGATATTTCGATATTTTTTATAGTCCCGATTGTATTACATTCTCGATTTATCAAGTTTAAATAACTCAAATCATCGACAAATATTTTCTCTTTATTTTCTTCAAGCTGCGCAGATTTTTTATTTGACAAATCAAAATAAACATGTTCCTTGAAACTCTTATTTTTTGTCTTTTTATAATTTTCACCTTTGATTGAAATTCTAGTAGTATTGTAATATTCTCCTCTTTTTATAGCCTCATCATTGACGTTTATATCATTGCCATTTACTTTAAATCCTCCAACTGTCTTTTTTGAATAGACGACTTCTCCTTCAAAGTTTTGTCCATTTACAAAATTTGAAATACTGCTTAGAAATGCAAAAAGTAGGATACTTAAAAAATTGATTTTCATTTTATATTTTTTCATTTTGTTATTCAACTGGTTCTGACTTCTTTCCAAAAAGGAAAGCCGCCAATCCAACTCCATTCAATGCAATTGCTATAATAAATAAATCTACTTCAGTATCAATGAATTTATTTGCCAACATAAGTAGCATTGCTGTTGAGCAAAAAATAACCATTACTTTTTCTGCTAAAGTGTATTTTCTTTTTTCTTTCATATTGTTATTATTTTATTTCTTAAAAATTCAGCAATAAGTTCAAGTCCCTTTTAAATTATAAATTTACAAAATCTAACCTACATATTTTGACACTCAATATAATTCCCAATAGTTTCTAATTTAAAATTAAAATAATTTAGCGAAGCTAATACTCTAACAAAAAGACTACATTTGCAAACATCCAAATATTTTTATAACAATGAAATTACAATTCCAAAATAAAGACCTCATCATATTTGAAAGCGAATTATTTCGAACTACTACAACTCTAATTAATGCTAAAGATTACATCCTACTAGTCGATCCAAATTGGCTTCCTAGAGAAATAGAATTTATCAAAAGTAAAGCTGATGAGTTAGGAAAAGGAAAAGAAAAATATTTGTTATTTACGCATTCTGATTACGACCATATTATCGGTTATGAAAAATTTAAAGAATACAAAACAATAGCTTCTTTAAATTTTGTAGAGAATGATGGTAAGGAAAAAGTTCTAAATGACATCAAAAAATTCGATGATGAATATTATATCCAAAGAGATTATAACATTGTATTCCCGAAAATAGATATTGTAATTGACAAAGATAAAATGATGCTTCAAATCAAATCCGATCAATATATTTTCTATCAAGCTCGTGGTCATAATAAAGATGGAATCATTACATATAATTCAACAAAAGGAATTGTAATAGCAGGTGATTATTTGAGTAATATTGAGTTCCCTTATGTCTATGATAGTTTTCAAAAATATATAAATACTTTGGCAAAATTTGCTACTATTATAAATTCTGAATCAATAAATATTTTGATTCCAGGTCATGGTGATTTCACTAACAGTATAGAGGAAATGAAACAGCGAATTTTAGATTCTTACAACTATATCGAAGAGCTCGAAACCTCCGTCACTAAAGGCATAACATTTAATTTACAAAAATTATTTTCTACTTATAAATTTCCTATTGGAATGACTAAGTTTCATAATGAGAATATAAAATTAATGAAGAAGGAAAATTTAGAATGAGTAAAATAAGTATTTCAATCTATTTAAAACCAAAAAGACCGTAAAAACATAACAATGCTTTTACGGTCTTTAATTTTATCTAAATAACAATACACTTACGAAGTAAGTAATAAGTTAATTCGTCAGACTTAATACTTCTCAAATCCGTAGCGCAGCTTTCCCTTTTAAATAATTTTTGATTTGTGTTGTTTTGTTTTTAAATATATAATGCGAATCAATAGTTCAATATATAATATGTTTTATTAAACCAGTTATATTTTTCATTTCCAAATTTTCTAATCGACTTATTTATCTTAGATTTTGAAAAAAATAAATTAACTTTAAAACTATTATTTTCAATCTGTCAATTAAAGTTGGCAGTACCTAAAAAAATATTTAATGGAAAATTTTATTACATTTTTTGCTGAACTCAGTAGCGTACAAAAACTCGCGTGGATTATAATTTGTATGTCAACGTTTTGGATTTTGGAAGGAGCATTTCCACTTGCTAATCATACTTATGAAAAATGGAAACACGCCAAACTTAACTTAGTATTACTCTCTTCTACTATTTTGATTAATGTTCTTTTTGGAGCGTTGACTGCGGGAGTTTTTATTTGGGGAGAAGCTAATTCATTTGGACTTTTTTATATGATTGATTTACCACTTTGGGTCGAGTTACTTTTAGGTGTGATGTTATTGGATTTGGTTGCTCAATATGTTGTTCATTACTTATTACATAGAGTTAGTTTTATGTGGAAATTTCACATGGTACATCATAGCGATACTAAAGTAGATGTGACGACAGGTACTCGACATCATCCAGGTGATTATTTGTTTAGAGAAATATTTGCGTTGATTGCGATTGTGATTGGAGGTATGCCTTTTGGTTTTTATATGGTTTATAGAATACTTTCAGTTTTGTTTACTTATTGGGGACATTCTAATTTGAATATGCCTAGAGGATTAGATAAGACTTTAAGTTATGTTTTCATTACTCCTAATATGCATAAGTTTCATCACCACTTTGAACGACCTTGGACGGATACGAACTTCGGAAATATATTTTCATTTTGGGATCGTATCATGGGAACTTTCGTTTATGATGATCCGACAAAAATTAAATATGGATTGGATGTTTTGGAGGATTCAAAATCTAATGATTTGAAATATCAACTAAAAGTTCCTTTTGATAAAACTATCAAAACTGATTATTAAGTAACAGTAAAAAAATTAAATGCAATAGTATATTATCCGTGGCACGGTTGGAAACCGTGCTACGGTTTTATTTTCAATAACAAAATATGAATTACAATTTCTTTAAAGTAACTATCGAAAATCATATCGCTCAAGTCTCATTTAATCGACCTGACAAAGCGAACTCTCTTCACTTACCTGCTTGGGAGGAAATGCGAACTGTGTTTAACGACATGCATGACAATGAAGATGTTCGTGTAATTGTCTTAACTGGTGAAGGAAAAAATTTCTGTGCTGGAATTGATTTAGAGACTTTGATGGATATTCAAAAATATAATCACATCAAGTGCGAAGGAAGAAAAAGAGAATCATTAAGGAAGTTTATTTTCA
This sequence comes from Saprospiraceae bacterium, assembly GCA_023301005.1. GTDB lineage: Bacteria > Bacteroidota > Bacteroidia > Chitinophagales > Saprospiraceae > CAJQQY01. Next base: position 4,019 of record JALZVK010000416.1, read on the forward strand.
ATCTTCAAGACACTATTACTTCACTTGAGAATTGTAGAAAACCAGTTCTCGCTGCTATACATAAAGCATGTGTTGGTGGTGCTGTTGATATTATTACTGCATGTGATATGAGATACTGTACGGATGATTCTTATTTTGCCATAAAAGAAATAGACCTTGGTCTAGTTGCTGATATTGGGACGTTGCAAAGATTGCCTAACATTATACACCCGGGGATTGTTTCGGAGTTAGCTTATACTGGAAGAAAAGTATTTGGACCTGAAGCTGAAAAAATTGGATTGGTGAATCAGACATTTTCTACGCAAGAAGAACTGATGAATCATGTTATGAAAATTGCAAAAATGATTGCTTCGAAATCTCCACTTTGTATCAGAGGTACTAAAGAAATGTTATTATACAAACGAGATCATTCTGTTCAAGAATCTTTAAATTATATGACTGCGTGGAATGCGTCGATGTTAATCTCTGATGATTTGATGGAAGCGTTTCAAGCTTTTATGGAAAAAAGAGAAGCTAAATTTGAAGGGTAAGTAGTTAAAGAAGAGAGAGAGAAGAGATCATTATATTGAGGGAAAAGATAATCCTTACAGTAGTGATTATTGGTTTTTGTTACTTAAAATCCAATTATATCATTTTTAGATCTCTAATCTCTGTTCCCTATTCTCGCTTCTAAATAGTTATAAAAAACAAAGCTGAATCTCTAAAAGAGATTCAGCTTATTATCAATTAATATCACAAAAATTCAATTAATAAGTTGATGACTTTCTCCCCGAAGGTGTATCAATAATCCTCGGTGCATTATCAATATAACGCACATCTATTTTTCTGTCATCAAACTCTAAAACTTTAATTTCGGTTCTTCGATTACGTTGATGTGCCTCTTCAGGACAAACAACTTTATCACCGCAATGATTCTTCAAAACATTTTCTCCATAACCCATTGCTACAATTCTATATCGAGCTATTCCTCTGCTTGCAATATATTCAACAGCCGAATTAGCTCGTCGTTGAGATAGACTTTGGTTATACGATTTTGAAGCACGAGCATCAGTATGTGAACCTAATTCAATTCTCATTGATGGATAAGTTTTTAATAAATCTACTACCTTGTCCAGCTCAGAAATAGCATCTTCTCTGATATATGATTTATCAAAATCATAAAATATATTTTTTAACTCTATAATGCTCCCAACTGAATATTCATTAGAAGGATAATTGTAATTAACTGTTGGTGGTGACACATTATAATTTACAACTGGCGGATAAGCATTTACAGCATACGCTTGTTGTTGTACTTGTGGTTGCGGTTGCAGATTATTAGTATTTAATGAAGCCAATCCTTTTAGGTCATTTGTCAATTGCAACTCCATCGCTAAAGCTTGATTACAGGTAAAATCAGAAATTGTTTTGAAGTCAGCTGAAAAATATTTTTTCGTTGCTAAGATTTCATAATCACACTCGCACTCCAAACAAAATGTAAATTCTCCTTTATCATTCGCAGTCATTTTTTCAATCTCACCTGTGCATTTATTCATAATTGTAAGCTCCGCATTCGGTAAAGGTTTGTCATAGTTTTTGTTGATGACTAAGCCTTCAAATCGAGTACAATTAATTTTCTTCATTGGAATACATTTACCATTATTTTTCAAATAATTATTATAAATAAATTCATAATTGGCAACTTCATATCCATCTTTTTCTAATTCTAATTGGTATTTATCCTTACTAGATAAAGAAGTCACAACAACGCCTTCTACATCTGTAACATATTGATTATCAACGCTTAATGCATTACCATTTTTTCTTTTCACTAAATTCAATGTATACTTTTCTTTATTAGCATCGATTGGTTTTAACTCTAATAAAAACTCATCATCTAAATTTTGCATGACTAAACTTTCATTTTTGTCATTAGAAAAAATATTAATATTAACACCTGATAATCTTTCCCCTGTATCTTCATCATACACACAAACTTCAGTAGTTATAAGTGTAGATTCAGCAATAGATTTTCCGATATTTTGAATTCCTTTTTTACAAATAAAACTATAAATATCGTCCATACCTTTTCCTCCTTTTCTATTAGAAGTAAAGTATCCTTTCGTACCCGAAATATCTACGATTAAACCAAAATCATCCTTTTGGGTATTCATTGGTTTACCTAAATTATTTGGAGCAGACCACGTACTATTGAAATTTTCATCTTTGATTTCTATAGCACTAAAAATATCTAAACCTCCAATTCCAGGTAATCCATTTGAAGCAAAATAAAGTGTTCCATCATCATGTACAAATGGAAAAATTTCATTTCCTTCGGTATTGATTTCTGAACCTAAATTGACAGGCTCGCTCCAACTATTTCCCATTTTCTGACTTTTATAAATGTCCATTCCTCCAAAACCTCCTGGGCGATTAGAAGAAAAAAACAATGTATTTCCGTCTTCACTTAATGTAGGATGGCAAGTATCAAAATCATCATCATTAAATGGAAGTTCCTTTATACTTGACCACTCACCTTTTCTATTGCTCTTGGCTTCATGAATTTTTAAACGAGTAATTCCAACTTCATCTTTAATTCGTTTACCGCTATTTTTGGAATTGCTTCGAGCAAAATACATGGTGTTTTGATCCTGAGTAAAAGTAGCCGTACCGTCGTGGTATTTGATATTTATTTCTTTAAATAAAGACATAACTTCTGAAGTCATATCATCAAGTCCAACTTTAGCTGCATACAAATCCATGAAATTATCATTCGTCCATAAGTCTTTTCTTTTGATAATTTTTCCTTTATGCTCTCTAGTTGAAGTAAAGACTAATCCATCTTTATAAAACATAGGACTGAAATCTAATTTCTCAGAATTAAGACCTTCCATGTTTTTGATAATCACATCTTCATCAACTTCCATAGAGTTAGCAATGTCGCAAATGCTTGCTAATCGTTGACCAACATTTTCGTTATTACCAGCAGCAGTACTGTATTCTAAAAACCAATGTTTGGCTTCACTATATTTTCCATTACTTTGCAACGCTTGTGCATAGTAAAGAATATCTAAAGGTTTTGGATTATTATTTTTGACAAGTTGTCCGTACCAATGTTCGGCATTGTAGGTGTCACTTGTTAATCTATAGCTATCAGCTAATAGACGAATGGGAGCAGCATTAGTAGAATCTGCTGCATCAAAAACTTCGAGAGCAGCACCATAACCATATTTGTTATATAGTTCTTCTGCTTTGGATTTATCTTTCTTTTTATCTTCTGTTTGTGTGTTTCCCTGTATGGCAAAAATTAAACAGGGGATTATTAGCATAATTCTAAAAGACTTCATTTAATTACTTTTTGTGAAACTAAAAATTGATAATTAAATGTAAGGTTTGGTTATAACATATAGACTAATTCAAATTCATTTGTCTATATTCTTAAAATGTAATATTGGAAATCTAGAAGGCGAGTTAGAATTTTTTATAAATATATTAAAGTTGCTTAAGCAACTTTTTTGTGTTTCTCATTTATAAATTTTGTAATTGCTCAGGTATCTATATTCAACAAGATGCTCTTACTGAATATTTACAATTTTCTAAAAAAATCGAAGGTTTGTAAAACCTGAATTTTTGAAATTGAAATCATATTGAAACATCAATTCATAACTTCCTGAATTAACTTGTTGCAATTCTGAAGTTGTAAAGTCATAAGCTGCTCCAATTTTCAACTGCTGATTTAACTGATATTGTAAAACAAAATCTATTGAATCATCTTTTCTCCATGAGATGCCCGCTGAAATTTTTTCATAAAAAATAAAGCTTGCATTTATATCTAAATCAAATGGTGTATTTTTTACAAATTTCATCAAAACAACTGGAGCTAAATCCACATTTTCAGAAATAGGAAAAGCATATCCTCCCATCAAATACACATGTCGATCATCAAGTGGAAGGTAATCTAAAACGGCAGCAATATCTCCAATTTTTCTAGG